>NZ_JBEGDB010000140.1:0-20640 GCF_043638955.1 Bradyrhizobium sp. 31Argb
ACCGCGCGAAACTACTTCGCCGTCGTCGCCATTGCCGCCACTCTGCTCTGGATAAGGTAACTGTCCACACGGCCTAAGGCCATATGCGATTCCCCTACGATGCGCAGCGAGGTCTGGCCCCTTCGGCCGCCGAGCAGCACGTCGATCATCGAATAGATCAGGCTGGAATCGACGGTGGCGAGCCCGAAATTCTCCCATTCCTCCGCCTTGAACACGCTGAGCACCGCCGGCAGCGGAATCGAGTTCATGTAGTCGCCGAAGCGCACCGAAGTGATGCGGTCGAGCGAGACTTCGACGTTGTCGGAGGTGAAATTGCGCAAGGATGTCGTCATCAACCGCACCAGGCGGTCGAACACGATTTCCAGCATCGGCAGGCGTTCATACGACACCATCGCGGAGTCGATGATGGCGCGGATACCGGAATTGTCGTCGAGATTGACGTCGCCGACGGTGAAGCCGAGCAAATTGTCGATCTCTTCCTGCGAGAGGACCCGCTCGCCGCCGTTCTTGGTGCCGAAGTCGCGGCTGCCGTCCTCGACCATGGCCGCCCATTGCAGCGACATGCTCTCCGACAGTTCATTCTTCGCAGCTTCTTCCGCTGCGGCTGCCGGATCCTCGGAATCGAGCGACGCCTCCCACTGGGCGGCGATCGCATCCTGGTCCATCTGGTCGTTGCCGGCCATCGCTACTGAACCACGATTTCCTTGAACAGCACCGCGTTCACCTGGTTGGGCGACAGCGCCGCGTTGACGCGCTTGGTGAGTTCTTCCTTGAGGCGGAACAGGCCGGCCGAGCCGTTGAGGTCGCTGGCGCGCAGTTCGCGCAAATAGGTCTGGAACAGGTCGGTGACGCGCGGCAGCGACGGCTTGATCGCCTCGACCTGCTTCTCCTCCTTCACCTCCAGCACCAGCTTGACCTTCAGATATTGGATCCGCTCGCCGGGCCCGCCGACGAGATTGACGAGCATGTCGGGCACTTCGACGAAGGCCGGCGGCTTCGGCGGCGGTGCTTCGGCATGCACCTCCTCGCCATGGCCGCGCATGAAGAAGAACCAGCCGGCGCCACCGCCAAGGATGGCGAGGAAGCCGACGGCGGCAATGATCAGCTTGAGCTTACCCTTCTTCGAAGCAGCGGCCTCGCCCTCGGCGCCGCCCTCCGCCTTGTCTTCGTCCGCCATCGCCCGCCCGCCCCAAAAACGGAAACGAACGCGATTGCCCCAGCCAGGCCCTTTGAGACGCAATACCGATGCCGCCAGCGCACACGCGCTCTGTTACAGCGCAACGCTAGGGTAAGAATGGTTAACGGTTTCTTTCATTCGCCGCGCAACTAGGAAAAAACTGCCGGGCAAACATGGTCAACAAGACCTTTCTGCCGCCCTCTCCGCCCCCGGGCTGAACACCTAACCCACTCAAAAATCATCACTTTCCGAGTTGGCACGGCTTTCGCTGAAGACAGTGCGAGCCGGCGGGTTTGGGAGAGCCCAAAGGTTCGCGAGGTCCGAGGGCCTGAGGTTTGGGAGAACCTCTTTCTGCGGACCGTCCACGAAGGGGAGAACCGCCGATGCAGAATACGCTTCTGGTCGGACTATCGCGGCAGGTTGTGCTGGAGCGGCAGATGGATGTCGTCGCCAACAACATCGCGAACATCACGACGAACGGCTACAAGGCCGACCGCTCGCTGTTCCAGGAATTCCTGAGGTCCGGCGCGCATGAGGACAATTTTGCCCCCTCCGACCGCCGCGTGTCCTTTGTCAACGACCGCGCCACTTTCCACGACTTCTCGCAAGGACCGTCGCAGGAGACCAAGAACCCGCTCGACGTCGCGATCGACGGCTCGGGCTTCCTCGTGGTGCAGACGCCCGAAGGCGAGCGCTACACCCGCGACGGCAATCTGACCGTCAACAACCAGGGCCAGCTCGTCACCCAGTCCGGCTATCCCGTGCTCGGCAATGCCGGTCCGATCGTGTTCCAGCAGACCGACAAGGACATCAGCATCGCCGCCGACGGCTACGTCACCGTGCTCGAAGGCACCGGCCGCATCGACTCCATCCGCGGCAAGCTGCGCGTGGTCAATTTCGCCCAGCCGCAGCAGCTCGTGAAGGAAGGCAACAACCTCTATTCCGCTGGCGAAGGCAATCCGGCCGCGCTCGATACCACCTCGCGGCTGCGCCAGGGCTTCGTCGAGAAGTCCAACGTCAATTCCGTCACCGAGATGAGCCGCATGATCGAGATTACGCGGACCTACACCCAGATCTCGTCACTGCTGCAGCAGCAGAGCGATCTGCACAAATCGGCGATCGACAAGCTCGCCGACGTTCCGGCCTGAGGAGATTAATCGATGCGCGCTCTCTACACTGCAGCGACCGGCATGGCGGCACAGGAACTCAACGTTCAGGTGATCTCCAACAACATCGCGAACCTGCGCACCACCGGCTACAAGAAGCAGCGCGCCGCGTTCCAGGACCTGATCTACGACCATGTGCGCCGCGTCGGCTCGCAAGCCTCCGACCAGGGCACCATCCTGCCCGTCGGCATCGATCTCGGCGGCGGCGTCAAGACCGTCGGCACGCCGCGCCTGATGAGCCAGGGCACGCTCTCGCCGACCGGCAACGATCTCGACATCGCGATCCGCGGCGAAGGCTTCTTCAAGATCCAGATGCCCGACGGCACCTACACCTACACCCGGGACGGCTCGTTCATGATGGACCAGCAAGGGCGCGTTGTTAACGCGCAGGGCAACCCGGTGCAGCCGACCATCACGATCCCTCAGAACTCCTCGCAGATCACGATCAATGCGCAGGGCCAGCTAACCGTGATGCTGCCGGGCTCGACCACGCCGACCCTGGTCGGCCAGATCGGGCTGACGCGCTTCATCAACAAGGCCGGCCTGCAGCCGATCGGCGACAATTTGTTCGTCGACACGCCGGCCTCCGGCACGCCGCAGGACGGCATCGCCAACACCGACGGCTTCGGCGACATGCAGCAGTCCAACCTCGAACAGGCCAATGTCGAGGTGGTCTCGGAGATCTCCGACCTGATCGCGGCCCAGCGCGCCTACGAGATGAACGCCAAGGTGATCAGCGCCGCCGACCAGATGCTGCAATCCACCTCGAACCTGTTCCGCTGAGGGAGAGTGACCATGTTCGCCGCCCGCTTCTCCTCGCCGCGCTGCTCCTTGCCGCGTCGGTCTCCAATGCGACCGCGCAGAGCCGCAGCGACGTCATCGCGCCGCCGACGCTGCGCGCCAACGTCACGGTTACAAGCGACATCGTCCGCATCGGCGATCTCGTCGACAATGCCGGCAGCTTCGGCGCCACACCGATCTATCGCGCGCCCGATCTCGGCACCACAGGCACGCTGCCGGTGGCGCAGGTGCTCGCCACGCTGCGCACCCATCAGGTGATCGGCGTCGACACCCGCGACCTCAAGGAAATTTCGGTGACCCGCGCCGCGCGCGCGATCGATCGGCAGGAGATCGAGCAGGCGGTCGCCCGCACGCTGGAGCGCCGCAACGGCCTCGGCGAAGCCGCCAATCTCACCATCAACTTCGATCGCGACATCGGCGACGTCAGGCTGGAAGCCACCAATTCCGGCAATCTGCAGCCGGTCGCCCTCCGCTACGATCCGCGCAACAGCCGCTTCGACATCACCTTCGAGATCGCGAACGAGACCGGCGCCGCGCCGACCAGGCTGCGCTTCACCGGCACCGCGATCGAAACCGTCGAAGCCGCCGTGCTGGCGCGCAGTGTCGAGCGCGGCGAGACGCTGAAGCATTCGGACGTGCTGGTCGAGCGCCGCCCGAAGGCCGAGGTCGGCAACGACCTCGCCCTCCGCGACAATGCCGTCGGCATGCAGGCCCGCCGCCAGCTCCGCGCCGGACAGGCGCTGAAGACCGCCGATCTCGCCAGGCCGGATCTCGTGACCCGCGACCAGAACGTGACGCTGATCTATCAGGCCGCCGGGCTCTATCTCACGATCCGCGGCAAGGCGCTCGACGGCGGCACCGAAGGCGATGTCGTCAGCGTGATGAACCTGCAGTCCAAGCGCACCGTCTCCGGCACCGTCACCGGCCGCGGCCAGGTCACGATCACCCCGCCGCGCGCAGCAACTGTCCTTGAACCCAGCGCCTCGCTCGCCCCCGCCGAGCAGGCGAGCCCCGTCGCCGTCGCCAACGTCAGTTCAGTCGCCCCGAAAGCCGAGTAACCGTGATGTCCGCTTATCGTATCAACCGCCTCGTCCTCACCGGCGCCCTGCTCACGCTCGGCATCCTCGCCAGCGGCTGCTCCTCGATCGACCGCCTCTCCCAGATCGGCGAACAGCCGAAGCTGACCGCAATCGAAAATCCGACCACGCAGCCCGGCTACAAGCCGGTGCAGATGCCGATGCCGAAGCCGGAAGTGGCCTCCTACAGCCCGAATTCGCTGTGGCGCAACGGCTCCAGAGCCTTCTTCAAGGACCAGCGCGCCGCGCGCGTCGGCGACCTGCTGACGGTGACCGTCAATTTCACCGACAAAGCCAACATCGCCAACGAGACCCAGCGCAGCCGCACCGCCAAGGAAGATTCTGGTATCACCGACTTCCTCGGCTCCCAAACGGTTACGCAGCCGCTAAAGGTCCTGCCGGGCAAAATCCTCACCACGGACTCGACCTCGTCCAGCGACGGCAAAGGTTCGGTGAACCGGCAGGAAGCGTTGCAGACCAACGTCGCCGCGGTCGTCACGCAGGTGCTGCCGAACGGCAACCTCGTGGTCGAAGGCAAGCAGGAGATCCGCGTCAATTTCGAGATCCGCGAACTGATCGTCGCGGGCGTCGTGCGGCCCGAGGATATCCAGAGCGACAACACCATCGATTCAAGCAAGATCGCCCAGGCCCGCATCGCCTATGGCGGCCGCGGCCAGATCACCGACGTCCAGCAGCCCCGCTACGGACAGCAGGTGATGGACGTGCTGCTGCCGTTCTGACCTTCTTCAAACGAGCTCCCACACTTTATTGCGAACCTAGGCGCAGTGAAGTGTTCCAACGCGGCCCTCGCTAGCTCCCCTGGCGGGGGCCGCGGCTTTTTGGCGACCACGTGCCCGGTGTAAAGTCGCGTGATGCGGAGCGAGAACGAGGTTCGGATCAGCCTGACACGACGCGCTTGCCTCGGCGCTGCGCTCGCCATCCTGTGCGCGCCGCCTGCGTCGGCGGCCGATCCGAGCATCGCGCTCGCGCCAGCGGACATGGCGCGCATTGGTTCGATCGACGAGCGCTTTCAATCCTACAATGTCGAGATGGTCGAGGTGACCGGCGGGCGCTTCTGGCGTCCTTACGCCGATCGGCGCAAACCTTCTTCGAAGGCGGATGGCATCCCGGCCGGCAGGGATCCCGCGATGTACGCCTACCGCAAGCCGATCGATCTCGCCAATCCGCGACTGCGCAAGCTCGCCGCGGCGCTGGGGCCGGCCTATCTGCGCGTGAGCGGCACCTGGGCCAACACCACCTATTTCGACGACACCGATGACAACGCGCGATCGCCACCGCGCGGCTTCAACGGCGTGCTGACGCGCCGTCAATGGAACAACGTCGTCGACTTCGCCCGCGCGGTGGACGCAAGGCTCGTCACGTCCTTTGCGACAGGCCTGGGCACGCGCGATGCCAGCGGCGTCTGGACGCCGGCGCAGGCACAGAAGCTGATCGCGGCGACGCAGGCGCTCGGCGGAACCATCTTCGCGGCCGAATTCATGAACGAGCCCGACCTCGCCGCCATCGGCCTATTGTCCAACTATGATGCCGCGAGCTTCGGCCGCGACATCGCCGTGCTCGCGCCGTTCCTCAAGCATGCCTCATCGGAAACGATCCTGCTTGGGCCGGGCACCGTGAGCACAGGCGGATCGGGCGATGCGCTCGGCAGTGAGAAGCTGTTGGCAGCAGCAGGCCCCGTGTTCGACGCGATCTCCTTCCATTATTACGGCGCCCTCTCGCCACGTTGCAGCAAGAGGGTGCCATCGGCTGCGGTGCGCGACAGCAACGCGTTGTCACAAGACTGGTTGTCCGGCATCGATCGTGCAGCGTCGTTCTACGCAAACTTGCGCGATCGGTTCGCACCCGGTCGGCCGCTGTGGATCACGGAAACGGCCGATGCCGCCTGTGGTGGCAATCCTTGGAGCTCGACCTTCCTCGACAGCTTTCGCTATCTCGACACGCTTGGGCGCATGGCCAAACGCCAGGTGCAAGTCGTCATGCACAACACTCTTGCTGCCAGCGACTACGGCCTGCTGGAAGAGAAAGACTTCACGCCGCGTCCGAACTATTGGGCCGCACTGCTTTGGCGAAAACTGATGGGCACGGTCGTGCTCGACGTCGGATCGGCGGCGGTGCCGGGACTATATCTCTATGCGCATTGCCTGCGGGACACATCAGGCGGCGTGGCGCTGCTTGCCATCAACACCGATCGGATGGCGCGGCGGTCGCTCCGGTTCTCCGGAACGGCGCGACGCTACGCCCTGACCGCAGCCAATCTCACCGACACGCGCGTGCGCATGAATGGCCGCGAGTTGAAGCTTGCTGCGAATGATGAATTGCCTGCGCTCGAAGGCGAGCCGGTCGCGGCGTCACACACTGACTTGGCCCCGGCCAGCATCACATTTTTCTCGATCGCGGATGCGGCCAATCCCGCCTGCCGGTAGCGCCTGGAACGCCGGGCACCTCTGCATCGGAAGCATAACCCGGGAAACTACGTACAGCATATCGGACGAAGGCTGGTCCAGATCACGTTTCGACGAGATGTGATCACGCAAGTCCAGCCCGCTGGCACGAAGCCTGCATAAACCAATCCAACCGGGTATTCCCCAATCAACCGAAGGTCAAAATGCTTGTCACGCTTGTCGCTATTCTCTGCAACGGTCCGCTTTGTCTTGAAAAAGTCGTCACCAACAGCGAGCAATCCGGCATCACCATGGCAGCCTGCAGTGTAAATGCGCAAATCGGCATCGCCGACTGGCTCTCCAAGGGGCCGTATCACGAGTGGAGGCTGAAGAGCTACAAATGCGTCATGGGCAAATATACGCCCAAGAACGAAGCATGAGAGCGCGAAGCATGAGAGCGTGACGCGTGAGTCATGCGGCTCCTCCGATGAGGATCAGGTTGGCGATCTGATACACGTGTGGGTTCAGGCATGATGGCGATTTTACGCGCAGCCTTTCACGCCCCATTAACCCTCGCGCCCTCACTCGCTGGAAGTTGGCGGCGTCGCGCTCTAGGTAGTGCACAGCGCAAACTTTCTCGTTATGGGTGTGTTCGATGATCAGAGATGGCGAATATGCCGTTTGGTTTCGGACGCCGCACGGCGAAGGCACCGGGATCATCTATCTTGCAAATGGCAGGATCTCGGGCGGCGACTGCATGTTCACCTATAGCGGCACTTACGAGCTCGACGAAGACCGGTTCACCGCAACGCTGACGACCAAGCGCTACGCCGAAGGCCCGACCACCGTGTTCGGTGTCGATGAGGTCGAGGCAAAGCTGACCGGGGTCTTCAAGGGCCAGACCGCGGTGTGCTCCGGCACTGCGGAGCAAGCGCCGGGCGTGCGTTTCGAGGCCAACCTGTTTCCCCGTCCGGAGCCACCGTCAGAGCGCGGCATCAAGCGCACTGCCGGCGTGACCAGGCTGCCGCAAAGCCAGGCCGACCACCACCGCCCCGCCAAGCCGTTTGCGGTTGGATAGTGCGATCGTAGGGCTAGCCGACCCCATTCTCCGCCGCTTCAACGCGCGAAGGCGGGAGGCGTAACCGACAATCCCGGTCGCAGGCGAACGGCGGATTACGCTTGCGCCGTCGCTCGTTGAAGCTGCGGAAAACGGGACGCTAACTAACCCGCCCTGCCATTCATTTCGTGATGGCTGAGATGACGATGGCGCGCATGCCGTTCAATGAACGCGTGTCGCGCCGGCGGCCAATCGTTGCGCCAGTTGCCGTCGGTATAGGGATTGCCCGGGCCGATATTCTGGCAATTGGCATCGGGATAAAACTGCGCGCAGTAGCCGGGATCTTCGATCACCGCCTGAGCCGATGCCGGGTTTGCGAAAGCCGCCGCGATGACGCCAGCGGCGCCGATCAGTGCGTATTTCATCTTGGTCTCCTGGACGATGCGGAATCACTCCTATTCGAAATGGTGGGCCTCAGCGCCGACGCCAATCATGGATCGCGCCGCCTTTCCCGACCGTGATAGTTCGCGATTGCAGCCGGTCACCGCAGTGACACCGAATGACGCGGTTCATTCACGCGCGCGGGAAAACTTCGCCGGGCAGAACTTGCCCACTCAGCGCCGAATGTCCTGAGGGTCGCGCCTATCCCGTTGAAATAACTCGCGTGCATGATGGCACACGGATTGCGTCCTGCGACCTCATCACGAATTGGGGCGCGACGTGCAGATATCGACGACGATCTCCTCCTATAGCTTTGTTACCGCGAGCACGAAGAACACTGCCGCAAAGGACGTCTCGAGCGCCGACGATCAAGCTTCCACCCAACCCGCGCGGGAAACGTCCCTCGGCAACGGTATCGAGGAGGAGTTCCTCAAATACGCCCACATGAACCCGATCGACCGGATGCGCGCGAACATCCTGAAGAGCATGAACCTGACCGAGCAGGACCTGCAAAACATGACGCCGCAACAGCGCCAGGCCGTGGAGCAGAAGATCAAGGACCTCATCGAGCAGCAATTCCATGAGAACGCGGACAAGAAGGGCCAGCTCGTCGACGTGTCGGCGTAGCACCGCCACTGTTTCCGCCGTCATTCCGGGGCGCGCGTCAGCGCGAGCCCGGAATCCATTCGTCCACTTGCGCAAGCGGTGAAATGGATTCCGGGCTCATCGCTTCGCGATGCCCCGGAATGACAGCCCCCCGTCATTGCGAGCCAACGGGTCGCGCGAACGCGCGCCCGATGACAGGCTCCGCGAAGCAATCCACGTCTCCACAAGCGGCGCTATGGATTGCTTCGCGCTGCCCGCAATGACGATGTGGATGCTTTCGGTGCGACATAACAACCCGACGGGCAAATCACCTAAAGTCTGTCCATCCCTCGCGCAGAAAATATTCCGCTTTCGCCGTCGGGCAAATCAGTGATTTAACTCCGCGCGTCTCACGGCGGATGAGGGGCGGCTCGCGATCGTCACGAACGTTGCGGTGAGATGCGGTGGACGCGGGTGTCACGACTGACGAGCGTGGCACGCGTGGACGGCGAAGTCGTGTGGTCCTGGCGCCCCGACGCTGGCGCTAAGTTTTTCGCGCGAACAAGTTCGCGCTAGAGATGACGGTGGCAAGAAAGCCCGGTCACCGGGGAGAGCACGAAATAAGCCGTAACACCATCGCACAGGGAAAGCCGGAATGCTTCGGTTGAACCTGTGGTCCTACCCCCGTGCTTTTTGTTGCACGGGACCCATGGGTGCAACCGGCACCCGGCTTTCCCTGCGCCCTCTGTTCGATGAGAGGGTGGAAAGTGAAGCAAAGCTCGGGCGTGATACGCCGCGAGAATGCGGACTCACATGCCCTGTCCTGTTTGAAAATTGAATCATGACTCGCGGCGATGCTGTAGGGTGGGCAAAGCGAAGCGTGCCCCCCAACGCGAGCACGGCGCTAGATGGTGGGCACGGCGCAAGTGCGCCTTTGCCTACCCTACGGCTCCGGCTCCGCCGCAACCGCTTGCTCGCGCCACAACAACTCCCTGTGGTCATGGGTCCTTGCTTTCGCAGGGACGACAGCGGTGCGAGACGCGCGAACCTATCTACCGCATCACGCGAACGTGGCCTTCACCTTGCCCAGACCCGCGAGCTCCATCACGACGCTGTCGCCGGCGTTGAGCCATATCGTCCTCACCAGGCTGCCTGTCAGCACCACCTGTCCGGCGTGCAGGCCCTTGCCTTCGGCGGCGAGATGGTTGGCGAGCCAGGCGAGTGCGTTATGGGGATGACCGAGCACGTCGGCGCCGGTGCCGCTCGCCACCTCCTCGCCATTGATGAGCGCGCGGCCCTTGACGTCGTGCAGATCGGGTGCGGTGATGCGTGGCACTGCCGTGCCCAGCACGCAACCGGCGGCGAAAAAGTCGTCCGCGATCAGCGTCGGCGCGCCCATCGCCTCCCATTTCGCATAGCGGTCGTCGACGATCTCGATCGCGGGATGATACTCCGCAACCGCCTCCGCGACCCATTCGGCGGTGAACGGCGCCTCGCCCGGCGCCAGATCGCGCGCCAGCTTCACCGCGATCTCGCATTCGACGCCGACGCGGACATAGTCGGCCATCTTGAGCTCGGCACCGCTCTCATACACGCCCTTCTCGAACACGCCGCCGCCGCAAGGATGGGCGATGCCGAGATAGTCCTGCATCACCGCACTGGTGCAGCCGATCTTGTAGCCGACGAGCGCGCCGACCTTCGGCAGCAAGAGGTCATGCACCGCGCGCTGGACCTGATAGCCCTCCTCCTCATCGGCCGGCACCAGATCCGCCGGCAGCGCCGCCAGCGGCGCGCGGTTACGGCGAGCGGTGGCGATGGCCTTTGCGGCCGCTGCGGTCCTGTCCATGGCCACCTCCCGGATTGCGTTGTCGAGATGGCAATTCAGCACCACGGCGCGCGCTTGACAAGCGCGTCACATACGCGCTCACGCCTTGACAAGGCCGAGCCTGATCAGGCTTTCGGCGGTCGCAAGGATCGTCTCGTCATCGCGGCGCGGCGTCCAATCGAGCTTTTCGCGGGCCTTCGCGCTGGTGGAGCGGCGGACCTTGCCGAGCATCGGCACGGCATAGCGCAGCACGGGAACGCCCGTTGCGGCCAGCCGCACCACCCAGTCCGGCGCCTGGAAGCGCGGCACCCGCCGGGCGGCGGAACCGAGCTCGCGCCGCAGGAGATTTGCGATATCGAGCATCGACATCGGATCTCCGGCAACCGCGATGAAGCGTTCGCCGCGCGCCGCCGGCGAGGTCATCGCGCGCAGATGCAGGTCCGCCACGTCGCGCACGTCGACCACGGCGAAATAGATCCGCGGCACCGCCGGCATCGCGCCGTTGAGCAGCATCTTGATGATGTCGATCGAGCCGGAGAAATCCGGCCCCAGGACCGGCCCAAACACGCCGACGGGATTGATGACGGAAAGCTCCAGTCCGCCGCCCTCCTTCGCAATGAAATCCCAGGCCGCACGCTCGGCGAGCGTCTTCGACTTGACGTAGGCGAACACGTCATCGCCATCGAGGTCGGTCCAGCTCGTCTCGTCGAACGGCTGCGCCTGCGGCGGGTGGCCGTAGCCGATCGCCCCCATCGACGACGTGACGACGACACGCTTGACGCCGGCATCGCGCGCGGCGCGCAGCACCCGCAGAGTCCCGTCGCGCGCGGGAATGATCATCTCGTTCTCGTCCCTGGGCACGCTGCTGCTGAGCGGAGACGCGACATGCAGCACGTAATCGCAACCCGCCACCGCCTCGCGCCAGCCGGCATCCTGCGTGAGATCGGCAGTGAAGAACGATACGCTCTCGGGCGATGGCGCATTGCCCTGGTGCAGCATCGCGAGCACATCCTTGCTGCGCTCCGGCCGGCGCACCGTGGTGCGCACCTGATGGCCCTCGACCAGCAACTGCAGGATGGTGTGCACCCCGATGAAGCCGATCCGCCCGTAACCAAAACGGTGCTCATCCGACAAAGCCTTTCCCAAATCTTCGGCCTCGGCGCGGAAATTCGCTTCGCCGGCCTGCAACAACCGCATCTGGGCCACTATCTGCGAGAGGACAAGTAGGATGAAATTCGAGACCGGTATGGAAAACAATACCATGTCGCCCTGCGATTCCGCCGAATGCGCAGATTGCGCGCCCGACCCGGCACTGCTCGGCGATTTCAAGCACGCCATTCACGCACTCGGCGGCAAATGGAAACTCGAAATCCTTTTTGCGCTGATGAACGGCGCAACCCGCTTCGGCGCCCTGCGCCGCTCGCTCGGCGGCGTCACCCAGCACATGCTGACCGCGCAACTGCGCGAGCTCGAACGCGACGGCCTGGTCCTTCGTACCGTGCTTGCCGAAAAGCCGCTGCGGGTGGAATACGAATTGACCGACGCCGCTTACGGCCTGTTGCCGGCGTTCCGCGAACTGCTCGCCTGGTCGAAGACCTATGGCGCACGCGGCCATGCCGCCGCGCGCGAAGCGACACTCGGCGCCGAACTCGCCTGAATGTCGCTTCGCAACTTTACGCTATCCCGTCATTCCCAGCGCCCGCCGGATCGCGATCTCGACCGGCGAATAGGCGCCGTCGGAACGCTCGAGCCGATAGGGCTCCCTCAATGGCAGCGCGGGCTGTGCCATGAAGCGAGGCGCCCTGCCCTGGTGCCGTTGGGCGGCGTGAACCAGGAAGGGATGGCAGAGATAGACCGTGCCGGCCGCGCCGGTCGCCAGCGCAATCGGGCAATCGGCGCCCATCTCGTCCAGCGCCATGCGGGCACGGCCGGCCTCGCCCGCTGGTGCGAGATAGCGCGCCATCGGCTGGTGCGAGCCGACCCTGATGCGCGTCGGCGCGTCCTGTTCGCCGACGTCGGAGAACAGGAACAGCATCAGCAATGCGCGCCCGCGCGAGGTGACATTGACGCGCCAGGCCGAGAAATCCTGCCGCTCATTCGGATCGCAATCCTCACCGGGGAAGCTGAGGTCGACGTGCCAGCCGGCGTCGCCGGGATCGTCCGGATGCGGAAAGCGTACCGGAAAGGTGCCGATATCCTGTTGCGGCCACCAGCGGCCTGTGCCGACGATCTGGTCGAGCGCCGCATGCAGGACGGGCATGTTGATCGCCTGCCGGAACGGTGGCTGGCCATAGAAGCCCAGTCGCACCACCGGACGTGTCCATGTTGCGGGCGCGTGCTCGCGGCATGGCAAGTCGCGCCACAGGATGGCGCACGCCTCCTCCGCGAGCTCGCGCGGAAAAGCGTCGTCGATCCTGACAAAGCCGTGTTCGATGAATTGGGCAATTTGCGCGTCGCTGAGCGAACGCGCGCGTTCGTGGTCGGTCATGATGATGATCTCTCAAGCTGTCGCCAGACATTATTGCGCTGCGTCATGCAGCGGCGGTCGGGCTCAATCGGTCCAATGGGGGATGCCGCAGGCAGCGGCGGCTGGAGTCAGCGACCCAGCAAGAAGACCGAAGCGAAGTTGAGAATGGATTTCATCATCATGGCAGCGCGAAACTACCTCCGCCGGATGGCGGTTTCAATGGCACCGCCGCGAGCCTACCCCTATTCGTCGCGATAAACTTTTTCGCGCTTCTCGTGGCGTTCCTGGGCCTCGACCGAGAGCGTTGCGATCGGACGCGCCTCGAGCCGCTTGAGGGAGATCGGCTCGCCGGTCTCCTCGCAATAGCCGTAGGTGTTGTCCTCGATGCGCTGCAGTGCGGCATCGATCTTGGAGATCAGCTTGCGCTGGCGGTCGCGGGCGCGCAGCTCGATCGCACGGTCGGTCTCGGAGGAAGCACGGTCGGCAAGGTCGGGGTGGTTGACGTTCTCTTCCTGCAAGGTCTGCAGCGTGAGCTTCGATTCGCGGAGGATCTCATCCTTCCAGGCCAGCAGCTTGGCGCGGAAATAGTCGCGCTGACGCTCGTTCATGAAAGGCTCTTTTTCAGAAGGCCGGTAGTTCTTCAGCTTTTCCAAAGGCAGTCCATGTCCCTGTCAGGCGGACGAAAATGGGTCATCCGCGCGGCGCCTTATATAGCTACCTCATGTGACAGACAATATCGGCGCAACCCCTTCGAACCGCCATTTCCGCCCCCTTACACAGGCAAGTTGGCCCCGTTCCGCCAGGACCGGTCAGTGGGCTCATCCGGCGCCAACAGCCCCGAGAATGAAGGGTCCGGATCAGTCCTTTTTGCCCGGCCGACGGGAATTAAATCCGCGCTGACCAGACCGGGCGAATCGCGGCCGAGGCAAACGACCTTAGGCCTGCCCGGCCTTGGCGAGCTCGACTTCGACGCGAAGCTCGATTTCGGACAGGACCGCATCGAGGCCGGGATCGCCGGAGGAAGATTTCAGGCTGGCGGCGGCATCGCGCAGCCGCGCGACGGTTGTCGCTTCCAGATTGCCGGCCAACAGGCCGATCTTGAGCTCGTCGAGCACATCGAGCGCGCCGCGGCCCCGCGCGACCGAGCGCTTGCGGCGTTCCGTGGGGTCCTCGACACCTTGCAGCGCAAGCAGCGCATCGATATTCGCGGCGGCTTTCGGCGCGGCGCCGGAACGGACCTCGCCCGCTTCCGTCGAGGGTTCCGGCAGCGCGAAGCTGCTCGAGTTGTTCCGCCGCGTGCTGCTCGCGGGCGTTCCAAGCGTGGTGCCGTTCGGTCCTGAGATGCGCATCGTCGATGATCCCGCGGGCGTGCTGGACGGAACCTTCGCCCCCTTATGGTTAATGGTCCGTAAACGACTCGGCAAAATCTGCCGCCGGCCGGCAGTTTCGACTCCGCCGGCAAACGGAGCGCGAACAGCGATCACGAAATTTCACTAAAGATATCAGTTATTTGATGCATCACCCCGCTATGGCACAGGGCTCGCATAGTGAAGGAGCGGATCGCCCGCTATGGGAGTGGCGTGCCGGTCCGATGGAAGACCTCGAGGGGAGCACAGGGATGCCCGGCATCCGTTCGGCACATTTTTTCGCAGCCGCCTGCGCCGCGTGGCTCGTGCTCGCGCTGACCGCTTTGCCGGCCGGCGCGACGTCGCGGATCAAGGACCTCGCCAATATCGAAGGCGTGCGGCAGAACCAGTTGATCGGCTATGGCCTCGTGGTCGGCCTCAACGGCACCGGCGATACGCTCAACAACATCCCCTTCACCAAGCAATCGCTGCAGGCGATGCTGGAACGGATGGGCGTCAACATCCGCGGCGCCACCATCCGCACCGGCAACGTCGCCGCCGTGATGGTCACCGGCAATCTGCCGGCCTTCGGCACGCAGGGCACGCGGATGGATGTCACGGTGTCCGCGCTCGGCGACGCCAAGGATTTGCGTGGCGGCACCCTGCTCGTCACCCCCCTGCTCGGCGCCGACGGCAATGTCTACGCGGTCGCGCAGGGCACGCTCGCGATCTTCGGGTTCCAGGCCGAAGGCGAAGCCGCCAAGATCGTGCGCGGCGTGCCGACCGTCGGCCGCATTGCCAACGGCGCGATCATCGAGCGCGAGATCGAGTTCACGCTCAACCGCCTGCCTAACGTCCGGCTCGCGCTGCGCAACGCCGACTTCACCACCGCAAAGCGCATTGCGGCGGCGGTGAACGATTTCCTCGGGGTCAAGACCGCCGAGCCGATCGATCCCTCGACCGTGCAGCTCAACATCCCGCCGGAGTTCAAGGGCAACGTCGTCGCCTTCCTGACCGAGATCGAGCAACTGCAGGTCGACCCGGATCTTGCCGCCAAGATCGTGATCGACGAGCGCTCCGGCATCATCGTGATGGGCCGCGACGTTCGCGTCGCCACCGTGGCGGTCGCGCAAGGCAATCTCACGGTGTCGATCTCCGAGAGCCCGCAAGTGAGCCAGCCCAACCCGCTGTCGCGGGGACGAACGGTGGTGACGCCGCGCTCGAATGTGCAGGTTACCGAAGACGGCAAGAAATTCGCCGTGGTGAAAGACGGCGTCTCGCTGCAGCAACTCGTCGACGGACTGAACGGGCTCGGGATCGGCCCGCGCGACCTGATCAGCATCCTGCAGGCGATCAAGGCCGCCGGTGCGATCCAGGCCGACATCGAGGTGATGTGATGCAGAGCGGATTCGTCGACGCCATCACCAGTCCCTATCGGGCGCCGCGCGGCAACGGCCGCAACGATCCGCAACTCGCGGACGCGCTGACGAAGGTCTCGCCGGAAATGCAGGCGAAGGCCCGCGCGAAGGCGCAGGATTTCGAGGCGCTGTTCCTCAATTCGATGTTTTCGCAGATGACCAGCGGCATCAAGGGCGAAGGCCCGTTTGGCGATACGCCCGGCACCGGCGTGTGGCGTTCGATGCTGACGGAAGAATATTCGAAATCGTTCGCGAAATCCGGCGGCGTCGGCATTTCCAACGAAGTGTTCCGCACGCTGATCCTGCAGCAGGCAGGCGGCGCCAGCCAAGCTTGAGGAGATCAGGACAAGATGAACCAGCGTCTTCAATCGCGGCCGGCGCCGGCGCAAGCCGTGAAGTCTGCAAGCTCGACACCTGCCGAAATTCGCAAGCTCGCGGAAGACCTGATGGACGTGATGAGCGCCCTGCTCGGCATCACCGAGCGCGAGACAGAGCTGGTACGCGCCGGCAAGGTACGCGAAGCGATGCAACTGGAAGCGCAGAAATCGGAATTGTCGCGTCGCTACATGGTCGCGGTCGAGAACGTGAAGGCTGCGCAAAAGCAGCTGTCACAGGCGGCGCCCGATCTCCTGAACACGCTGCGCCGCCATCACGACACCTTCCGCGCGATGCTGCAGGTCAACCTCACCGTTCTCGCCACCGCGCATGCGGTGTCGGAGGGCATCGTGCGCGGCGTCAATAGCGAGATCCAGCGCCGCAACGTGCCGAATACCTACACCGCGGCCGGCCGGCGCGCTGCGCCTGGACCGCGCCACATCACGCCGCTCGCGGTCAGCCGGTCGCTCTAATTCGTTAAAATTGTCGCGCGAGCGTAAGCGCGGCATTCAGCGCATTCCCTAACAACCTGTTGAGAGGTGTGGCCTATAGTTGCGGTTCATGGAGGGTTGGGATTTGACTCGAAGCATTAGCTAGTGCGCACGCACTAGGAGGCGTGATGAGTACAGATTTCAGCATCAAGCCGGTCGGGGTACCGGTTGCGGCACCGATCACCGCTCCCGTCAGCGAGGCGGCGCGGAATGCCGTCTCAACCGAGCTGCCGCCGAGCCGGAGCGTCACCGCGGCGGATGCAGGCGCGCGCGCCAGCATCAATTCCAACGTCGTCAACGCTTCCGTTTCCAACCAAGTCATTATCGATCGCGACGCCGCGTCCGTCGTCTTTCAAGTCGTCGACAACCGCACGAGCCAGGTCGTGAGGCAGTTTCCTGAAGAGGCCGTGCTGCGCCGGCGCGCCTATTTCCGCACGCTCGACCTGACCAAGGAAACGCCGACACGTCTCGGCGCCACCGACCGCAGGGCCTGACGCTTCAGGTACGGCGCTCAGCCCTGGCGCTTCGCGTAGGCCTGGTCGAGATACGTTCCCCCGGTCGCAGGATCGTTGACGACATTCTTGATCAGCGCCGTGCCGACCGAAGTCAGCGTAAACTTGGTATCGCCGACCCGGAACGACTGATCCTTGATCAGGACGTCCTGGTATTTGCTGGTGCCCTCGCTCTGGTAGTGCACCTTGGCGCGGAAGCCCGTGACGTTCGTGACCTGGATCTTGAACGACTTGTTGTTGGCGTATTTGCCGGTCCAACTGCCCTCGTAGAGCTCAGGATCAACAGCCACATAGGGCGTCTTGGAGGGAACGTTCAGCCCGACGGCCTTGTAGTTGGCCGCCAGGATGCCCATCATGTCGGCCATTCGAGCCGCTCCACTTTGCCTAGCCGCGGCCGGCGAGGCCGGCGGCGAGGTTGCAGTTGATGTCGATCAGCGACTTCAGCTTCGCCGGATCCGGATTGATCTGCATCTCGACGGTCTGCTTCATCACGAACACGCCGATATTGGTGATGTTCTGGCGGACTTCGAGCGGCTGCGGATTGTCATTGGCCTGCGCGGCGCTCATGAAGATCGACCACAGGCGGCGATTGAACAGCAGCGCGTTCTGCATCGCCTTGTCCGGCCCACTCCAGTTCGTCTGGACTTCCTGAAGCTGTCGTGCAGCTTTTAGCAGCGCCTGCGCTTCGATTTCACGGGGGGACGCCGTCGTGGTTGACGTGCGTGCGTAGGCCTGAGCTGCATTTGACATTCACGAACCTCGGTGGGAGCGGTTTGGACCGCGGGGTCTCAAAAAGTGCCCAACTTTCATACAGACCGTGCCTTTAAATATGGTTAGCAACGGTTACCAAATGTGTCCGTTTTCCGGCAGAAGCCGCCACGCCACGCCTTAACTAAAACGAAGACGGCGGGGTTCCCCCCGCCGTCTCGCGCCGTTCTTGATTTGGTGAAGCTACGCTTAGCGGAGCAACTGCAGCACGCTCTGCTGGCTCTGGTTGGCGAGCGCGAGCGCGGAGACCGCGATCGACTGGCGGGTCGACAGCGCCTGGCTGTTGGCCGCTTCCTCGTTGGTGTCGGCCAGCGTCAGGTTGGACGAGCCGGTCTGCAGCACGTTGATCAGGTTCTTCGAGAAGTCCTGGCGGATCTGCACGATCGACAGGTTCGAACCGAAGGACGACGCCTGGGCGCGCAGCGTGCTGCTGGCGTTGGTCAGGCCGCTCACCACCTTCTGCACGGAGTCGTTGTCCTTGAAGTCGCCGGACGACAGCGCCGCAAGGCCAAGGCCCGCGGAGTTGAAGTTGACGCCGGAGATCGCCAGCGTCGACTTGCCGGTTTCGTTGAAGGTCAGCCGCAGCGTGTCGCCGGTGAGCAGGTTGACGCCGTTGAAGGAAGCATCCTGCGCCGTGGTCGTGATCTGGTTCAAGATGTTGTTGTACTGGGTGACGAGCGCGTCGCGGGCGGCGCTCGCCGACGCATCGACCACCGGATCGCTCGGGGTCTTGTTAAAGAACAACTGGCCCGACACCGCCGCGGTGCCGCTGATCAAGCCGATCGTAGCCGAAGCCGCGTCGTTCGCGGTGGTGATCGTCAGCGTGCCGTCCTGCGCCAGCGTGGCCTGGAGGTTGTTCGACTTCAGCTCTGCATTGAGATCGTTCAGCGAGGTGACGTGACCCGGACCGGTACCACCGAAGGTGATGCTGGTGGCGGTGCCGCCGCCCGTAGAGCCAATCGACAACGTCTGGCCGTCGAGCGGCGACGGGCCGTGGTCACGGGTCTTGCTGATCGGGCCAGCAAAGCCGAGGGCGGCCATCGCGGCCGTGTTCGAGCTGGTGATCGTCAGATCGCTGGTGGTGCCGGTATGCAGCGTAATCTGGCCGCCGGACACCGATGAAGAGTTCGGGGCCGCACCGGTCAGGGCGTCGATCTTGTGCAGCAGCGTATCGATGCTGTCGTCCTTGTTGATGTGGTTGTTGTCGGCCGCGCCATTGTCCACGAAGGTGATGGTCTTGCCGTTGACCGTGATCGTATCACCGGTCTGGAAGCCGGTGGTGATCGCGTCGCTGAGAGCGGCGGCAGTGCCCGACAGCTTGGTAGCACCGGTGATCTGCACGGCGCCGGCCGTGGGCGTGCGGCTCACCTTGTTGTCGGTGAGGCCGCTAAGCCCAAGCTTGGCCAGGGTGGCAGCATTGGAGCCCGAGAAGTCCACGTCCTGCGTTGCGCTCGTCAGAATATGGATCTTGCCGACATCGGCACCGGTTCCGATGCTGGCGGTGGCTCCAGAGGCGCCGTTAATGGCGGTGAGGATATCGCCAATAGTGCCGGTGGAGACGTCGATCGAAAGATCGTTGTTGGCCACCGAACCGGAGGTGCCGCCGCCGTTGTTGAACGCGATCGTCTTGCCGTTGATCACGAGGACATCGGAGTTCGTGAAGGCCGCGCCCGCTCCGACCAAGGCGTCCGCACCACCGGCAACCTGGGGACCGGAAAGCTTGGTCACCGCCGTGATCGGGGTCGTGGTGTTGGTGGTGCTGGTGCGGGTCACATCCTGGGCCGTGGCCGAAAGGCCGAGCTTGGCCAGAGTGCCGGCGGCGCCACCGGTACCGTCCTCGATGTCGATGTCGTGGGCGAGACCAGTGCTGAGCTGGATCGCGCCGCCACTAATGCTGGATGCAACAGCACCGCCGGTGCCGGTATTGCCGGTGATCGCGTCGATCGCGCCCAGCAGGTCGCCCAGTGTCTGGTCGACACCGATCGTGTAGTTGCCGCTGCCATCGACCGCCGCGGCGCCCGTGGCCTGGAAGGTGATGGTCTTGCCGTTGACCGAGAAGGCAGCACCGGCGGTCAGAGCGCCACCAGCCGCAGTGCTCAGAACCGAGGTTGCGTCCGACGCGGCATTGATCTGGGTACCCAAGGTGGCCAGGCTGTTGGTGTATGCGGTCTGGTGCGTGGCATTGACGCGCGTGCCGTCGGCCGAATTGGCGCTGTAGCTGGTCAGGTTGTTGTTGACCGCGAGCGTGCCCTGGACCGTGGTATCGATCGCGGCGCCGGTACCGAGCAGGTTCGAGGCGGTGGCGCCGTTGATCTGAACGCTCACGCTGGACTTGGCGGAATAGCCGACAGTCGACTGCAAGGCCTGGGTCGCGACCGACTTGGCGCCGTCGACCAGCTTCTGCAGCGACGTGATGCCGGTGCTGGCCGCCTGCAGCACCTGCACGCCGTTGCCGATGCCATCAAGCAGGTTGTTGATGTCGCTGGCGCGATTGTCGAGCGCGGCGGCGGTGAAGAAGTTGGTGGGGTTATCGAGGGCCGAGTTGACCTTCTTGCCGGTGGAAAGACGGCTTTGGGTGGTGGCGAGCAGGTCGGCAGTCGACTGCAGCGAGAGGAGGTTCTGGCGAACCGAAGACGAAAGAACAATGCCGGACATTGGGAGTGTCAGAAGTTTTGTGTAAGAGCGCCTCTGTGAGAGGTTTGCGGGGTCAGCGGACTGACCCCATGGGGTCAG
>NZ_JBEGDB010000141.1:0-20495 GCF_043638955.1 Bradyrhizobium sp. 31Argb
CCCTCGTTTGAGATTTCGACAACCTCATTCTGGCACAACTGATGCCGTAGGGGGCCGTCCACCCCATCAACCACAGGGAGTTGTTGTGGCGCGAGCATGCGGTTGGAGCACACCGCCAAAGCCTGTGGTTACGGGTCCCGGGTCGCGCTTCGCTTGCCCGGGACGACAGCTCAATTCGTCGAAGCTTCGTAGCCCGGATGGAGCGCAGCGCAATCCGGGACAGTCTCGCGGGGCGGTTGGAGCCACCCCGGGTTGCGCTGCGCTCCACCCGGGCTACGGATTGTCAATTCGTCGGCAGCGGGACCTGGTCGTCGATCAGCGAATTCAGCACCGCCTTCACGTCGACCTTGGCATCGACCACGCCGGCCTGCTGCAGCGCGAGCCCTGCGGCGAGGATCGAATCGCGCTGCGGGGCGCCGATCCGGCTGTGGGTCAACTCGGTGCGCTCCTTGAGCTGCTTGTCGACCACCGCCTCCGGCAGCTTGGTCGCGGCAATGAAGGTCTTCTTCAGCTCGTCGTAGTTCGCCAGCGAATATTTGCGGGCCTCTTCGTAAACGGCGAGGACGCGGCGGACGACGTCCGGGTGATCCTTCAGGAACTGCTCGCGCACGTTGAGGATGCCCCAGGTGTTGGCGTCCGCTTTGCGGAAGAACAGTTTTGCGCCGTCCTCGACTTCCGCCTGCGCCATCATCGGGTCGAGGCCGGCCCAGGCGTCGACGTCGCCGCGGATCAGCGCGGTCTTGCCGTCGGCGTGCTGGAGCAGCACCGGCGTGATGTCCTTTTCAGAGAGGCCGGCATCAAGCAGCGCGCGCACCAGGAAGATGTGCGGATCGGTGCCGCGGGTCACCGCGACGCGCTTGCCCTTGAGGTCGGCGACCGAGGCGATCTTGGAATCCTTGCCCGTGACCAGCGCGGTCCATTCCGGACGCGAATAGACATAGATCGACTTGATCGGGTTGCCGTTGATCTTGGCGACCAGCGCGGCCGAGCCCGCCGTCGAGCCGAAATCGATCGAGCCCGCGTTGAGGAATTCGAGCGCCTTGTTGGAGCCGGCGGATTGCACCCAGACGATGCTGATGCCGTCCTTGGCGAACTCCTTTTCCAGGAGCCCTTTCTGCTTCAGGACCAGCGAGACCGGATTGTAGGTCGCCCAGTCGATGCGTATCTCCTTGAGCGGCTCCGCCGCAAAACTTGCCGCGGGCGCAAGCGTTAAACCTGCGATCATCGCAGCCACAGCGCGCCGTGAAATCCGGACCATCCTCAGCCTCCAAATGTTGGAAAAATCTTGGTAAAACGTCTTTTTATCTCAATGAGTTATGCTGGAAGGTCAATGAGAAAATCCGCACCCTGAAGGCGGCAACGTGAGAATGGCTTTGCTCAAATCAACGGGAATTCAGCACAGAGTGATCGCGGGTCCACAATGTCCCGTGACAGCGCAGGCGCCGTCCTTTATCGGGATAGACCATGGATAGTGTCGTGGCCGAACCCCACCCGGAAGTGGATGACCGTTTCGATACCGCGCGGATCACCGCCGCGGTCGACGCGCTCGCCGAGAAGCACGCGGGCCGCGAGGACCAATTCCGCTCGGCCATGGCGCAACTGCTCAAGGCGGAACTGATCGGGGCACGCGCCACGGCGCAGACCGTGCTGCTCAAGGACCGCCACGGCCGGCGCTGCGCGGAGCGGCTCTGCTTCGTGCAGGACGAGATCATCCGCATCCTCTATGCGGCGGCGACCAAGCACCTCTATCACTCGCCGATCCCCTCCGGCGAGGAGCGCATGGCGGTCGTCGCCACCGGCGGCTATGGCCGCGGCCTGATGGCGCCGGAGTCCGACATCGATCTGTTGTTCATCCTACCCTACAAGCAGACCGCCTGGGGCGAGCAGGTCGCCGAAGCGATCCTTTACTGCCTGTGGGACATGGGACTGAAGGTCGGCCATGCCACGCGCTCGGTCGATGAATCGATCCGCCAGGCGCGCGGCGACATGACGATCCGCACCGCGATCCTGGAAACGCGGTTCCTGACCGGCGACCGGCCGCTCTATGACGAACTGGTCGACCGCTTTGACAAGGACGTCGTGCAGGGCACCGCCGCCGAATTCGTCACCGCCAAACTGGCCGAGCGCGAGGAGCGGCACCGCCGCGCCGGACAGTCGCGCTATCTGGTCGAGCCCAACGTCAAGGACGGCAAGGGCGGCCTGCGCGACCTGCACACGCTGTTCTGGATCGCGAAATACGTCTACCGCGTGCGCGAGACCGATGAATTGCTCGAACGCGGCGTGTTCGATGCGCAGGAATACCGCACCTTCCGCCGCTGTGCCGATTTCCTGTGGTCGGTGCGCTGCAACATCCATTTCTTCGCCGGCCGCGCCGAGGAGCGGCTGTCGTTCGACGTCCAGCGCGAGATCGCGGTCAGGCTCGGCTACACCTCGCATCCCGGCATGCAGGACGTCGAACGCTTCATGAAGCATTACTTCCTGATCGCCAAGGACGTCGGCGACCTCACCGCGATTCTGTGCGCCAAGCTGGAGGAAGAGCAGAAGAAGCCGGCGCCGGTGCTGAGCCGCATGGTGGCGCGCTTGCGGCCGGGCAGCACCAAGCGGCGCGTGCCCGAGAGCGACGACTTCATCGTCGACAACAACCGCATCAACCTGGCCGCGCCCGACGTCTTCAAGCACGATCCGGTCAACCTGATCCGCATCTTCCGTCTGGCGCAGAAGAACAACCTCGCCTTCCATCCCGACGCGATGCGCACCGTGACACGCTCGCTCAAGCTCGTGAACACGCAGCTTCGCGAAGATGCGGAAGCCAATCGGCTGTTCATGGAGATCCTGACATCAGACAATGCCGAGATCGTGCTGCGGCGGATGAACGAGACCGGCGTGCTCGGTCACTTCATCCGCGCGTTCGGCAAGATCGTGTCGATGATGCAGTTCAACATGTACCACCACTACACGGTGGACGAGCACCTGATCCGCTGCATCGGCTTCCTGCAGGAGATCGAGCGCGGCGGTAATGACGAGTTCATTGTCGCCAGCGACCTGTTCCGCAAGATCCGCCCCGAGCATCGTCCGGTGCTCTATATCGCGACCCTGCTGCACGATATCGCCAAGGGCCGGCCCGAGGATCATTCGGTCGCCGGAGCGAAGGTGGCGCGGCGGCTATGCCCGCGGCTCGGCTTCAGCAACGCCGACACCGAACTCGTCGCATGGCTGATCGAGGATCATCTGACGATGTCGACGGTCGCGCAGTCGCGCGATCTCTCCGACCGCAAGACCATCGAGAATTTCGCCGCGGTCGTGCAATCGGTCGAGCAGATGAAACTGCTGACGATCCTCACCACCGCCGACATCCGCGGCGTCGGCCCCGGCGTCTGGAACGGCTGGAAGGCGCAGCTCCTGCGCACGCTCTATTACGAGACTGAGCCGGTGTTGACCGGCGGCTTCTCGGAAGTGAACCGCGCCCGCCGCATCGCGGTGGCGCAGGCCGAATTCCGTGCCGCCTTCACCGAATGGCCAGAGGCGGAGCTCAACGCCTACATCGAGCGGCATTATCCGGCGTACTGGCTCAAGGTCGAATTGCCGCGCAAGATCCGGCAGGCACGCTTCATCCGCGCCAGCGAGCAGGCCGGGCACAAGCTTGCGATCAATGTCGGATTCGACGAGGCGCGCGGCGTCACCGAACTGACGATCTGGGCGACCGACCATCCCTGGCTATTGTCGATCATCGCCGGCGCCTGCGCTTCCGCAGGGGCCAATATCGTCGACGCCCAGATCTACACCACGACCGACGGCCGCGCGCTCGACACCATCGCGATCTCCCGGGAATACGACCGCGACGAGGATGAAGGCCGGCGCGCCACCCGGATCGGCGAGATGATCGAGGACGTGCTGGAAGGCAAGTTGCGCCTGCCGGAGGCGATGGCGCGCCGCGCCGTCCATCGCAGCAGCGGCAGCAAGGTGAAGGCGTTCACCGTCGAGCCCGAAGTCACCATTAATAACCAGTGGTCGGACCGCTACACCGTGATCGAGGTTTCCGGCCTCGACCGGCCCGGCCTGCTGTACCAGCTCACCACCGCGATCTCGAAGCTCAACCTCAATATCGCCTCCGCCCATGTCGCGACCTTCGGCGAGCGCGCCCGCGACGTGTTCTATGTCACCGACCTCCTGGGCGCGCAAATCACTGCGCCGACCCGGCAGGCCGCGATCAAGAGCGCCCTGTTGCACCTGCTCGCTGATGAGAACGCAGCCGCCCAGCCGGCGGCCTGAACCTTCGCCGTGGTTTTACGGAGCCGGCAACCGGCTGACAGTTAAGCCTTTTATCCGGTCAGCCAGCTTCAGGGTTGCCGCATCGGCGCCGCTGCCTTACCTAGAGCCTCGGTAAACTGAGGCTCTAGCCTTTTGTTTCGACGCGTTTTCTGGCGCGAACCGGTATCCACTTCGCTCGAAAACGCTATGGTAGGCTCATGAAATTCCTCGATGAAGCAAAGGTCTATATTCGCTCCGGCGACGGCGGCAACGGCTGCGTTGCGTTCCGGCGCGAGAAGTTCATCGAGTTTGGCGGGCCCTCAGGCGGCAATGGCGGCCGCGGCGGCGACGTCATCATCCAGGCGGTCGACGGGCTGAACACGCTGATCGACTACCGCTACCAGCAGCATTTCAAGGCCCAAAAAGGCACCAATGGCATGGGCAAGGACCGCCATGGCGCCGCCGGCAAATCGATCATACTGAAGGTGCCGGTGGGAACCCAGGTCTTCGACGAGGATCGCGAGACGCTGATCCACGATTTCACCAAACTCGGCGAGAAATTCGTGCTGGCCGAGGGCGGCAATGGCGGTTTCGGCAACGCGCATTTCAAATCGTCCACCAACCGCGCCCCGCGCAACGCCAATCCCGGCCTGCCGGGCGAGGAGCGCTGGATCTGGCTCCGCCTGAAACTGATCGCGGATGCCGGCCTGGTCGGACTGCCGAACGCCGGCAAGTCGACCTTCCTCTCGGTGGTCAGCGCTGCCAAGCCGAAGATCGCGGACTATCCCTTTACGACGCTGCACCCGCAGCTTGGCGTCGTGAGCGCGCAGGGCCGCGAATTCGTGCTCGCCGACATCCCCGGGCTGATCGAGGGCGCACATGAGGGCGCCGGCCTCGGCGACCGTTTTTTGGGCCATGTCGAGCGCTGCCGCGTGCTGTTGCACCTGATCGACGCCACCTGCGAGCATGCGGGTAAGGCCTACAAGACGGTCCGCACCGAACTCGAGGCCTATGAGGGCCATCTTGCCGAGAAGATCGAGATCGTCGCGCTGAACAAGATCGACGCGGTCACGCCGGATGAATTGAAGAAGCAGAGGGACCGGCTGAAACGGGCGGCAAAGAAGACGCCGCTGCTTGTCTCCGCCGCCACCGGCGAGGGCATCCCGGAAGCGTTGAAGGCGCTGGTCGAGGTGATCGGCGAGGCGCCGGTATCGGCCAAGGCCAAAAGCAGCACTGATGCCGAACCCTGGGCGCAACCGACGCCGCAGGGCTGATTCCAAGGCCTGTTCGGCCCGCAGGGTTGATGTTCCCTTAACGCTCTTTCCCGTGCGCCGCTTCCAAAGTAAGGGGGTGGCGCGTATTGCTTCGCAAACGCCGCTCCGTCTCTGATCAAACCATGAAACGCCCCGCGCTCAACCGTTTTCGCCGCATCGTCGTCAAGGTCGGCTCATCGCTCCTGATCGATTCCGAGGCTGGCGAGGTCAAGGCGTCATGGCTGTCGGCGCTGGCTGCCGATATCGCCAAGCTGCACGGGGAAGGCCGGGAGGTGTTGATCGTCTCGTCCGGCTCGATCGCGCTCGGGCGCAGCCGGTTGAGGCTTCCGCGCGGGCCGCTCAAGCTCGATGAGAGCCAAGGTGCGGCCGCCGTAGGCCAGATCGCGCTGGCACGGATCTGGTCCGAAGTGCTTGGCGATCACGAGATTCGCGCCGGGCAGATCCTGGTCACGCTGCAGGATACCGAGGAGCGCCGCCGCTATCTGAACGCGCGATCGACCATCGCAAAGCTCCTGGAATGGCGCGCGGTGCCGGTGATCAACGAGAACGATACGGTCGCCACCAACGAGATCCGCTATGGCGACAACGACCGCCTCGCCGCCCGCGTCGCCACCATGGCGAGCGCGGATCTCCTGGTCCTGCTGTCTGATATCGACGGCCTCTATGACGCGCCGCCGGCCAATAACCCCAACGCAAAACTGATCCCGGTGGTCGAAAGCATCAGCGCGGAGATCGAGGCGATGGCGGGTGAAGCCGGATCCGAGCTGTCGCGCGGCGGCATGCGCACCAAGATCGAGGCCGCGAAGATCGCGACCACCGGCGGCACCCATATGCTGATCGCCTCTGGCAAGATCGAGCATCCCTTGCAGGCGATCACGGACGGCGGCCGCTGCACCTGGTTCCTGACGCCGGCCAACCCGATCACCGCGCGCAAGCGCTGGATCGCGGGCTCGCTGGAACCGAAGGGCACGCTGACCATCGACGCCGGCGCGGTGGCCGCGCTGCGGGCAGGAAAGAGCCTGCTGCCGGCCGGCGTGATCCGGATCGACGGCCAGTTCGCCCGCGGCGATGCGGTGATCGTCCGCGGCCCCGATACCCATGAGATCGGCCGCGGCCTCGTCGCCTACGACGCCGACGACGCCGAGAAGATCAAGGGCCGCTCTTCCCCCGACGTGATGGCCATCCTCGGGATCAGCGGCCGGGCGGAGATGATCCACCGGGACGATCTGGTGGTGGGCGGTCCGAGGATTGTCGATCCGGCCTGATCGCCAAAGCATGTCGTCCGGGTCGATATCTCTCCGAGCGCTCATCACCCGAACGACCTCGATGCCGTCGGGCAACGGGACGTAAAAAACAATATAGCTCCCGACAGGAAAGCTGCGCAGATTTCGCCGCAATTCCGGACGCGCACGGCCCGACAGCGGGTTCTGTACGAGCATTTCGAAGATTTCACCGATACGGTCAATCTGCCTGTTGGCGGCGCTGACCGAATCGCCCGCGATGAAAGTCCAAATCGAATCGAGGTCGCGATCGGCTTGGGGAAGCTTACGAAATCTATTCGCCACGTTTCCGCGCGGCCAATAATTGCCGTCCCCGCGCTTTCACAGATTCCATCATTTCGTGGATATCGACTTCCTCCGCCGGACCGCTATCAAAACCTTTCTGGATCTCGGCGCGCAGCGCTTCGAGCTTGGCCTTGCGGCGCTCTTCGCGCTCTTCGATCAGGCGCAGGCCATCGCGCAAGACCTCACTCGCCGTCGAATAGCGGCCGCTCTCGATCAGGCCTTGGATCATGTCCTCGAAATGCTTGCCGATGCTGTAACTGGTGGCCATGGTCGTACCTGCAGATATCAATAAATGATATTTAATGATATCAACGACGAGGGGCAAGGCACCTGCTGCCAAGCTCGGCCATTGGCCGATGGCAGGCGTCGCCCGCCAGCCATGCCGGTTCCTCGCCTCGCCAAGACCCCGATTTCCGTGCTAGACCATGGCCTTAACAGAACGCTGGGACACCCCATGACTGCGCCGCTGAAGGCGATCGACGGTAACGCCGATCTGCCGACCCTGATGAATGAACTCGCGACACAAGCGCGTGCCGCCGCGCGCGTGCTGGCGCTTGCGCCGCCCGAGCAGAAGAACCGGGCGCTTGCTGCCATCGAGCGTGCCATCCGCGAGAACGCGCCGGCCATCCTTGCCGCCAATACCGAGGATGTCGCCGAGGCGCGCGCGAGCGGGGCGACCTCGGCGTTCGTCGACCGCTTGACGCTGACGCATGCGCGCGTCGATGCGATGGCCGACGGCGTCGCCACCGTGCGCAACATTCCCGATCCGGTGGGCGCCGTCACCGAGAGCTGGCAGCGGCCGAACGGCATGACCATCGAACGCGTCCGCGTGCCGCTCGGCGTCATCGCCGTGATCTTCGAGAGCCGCCCCAATGTCGCGGCGGACGCCGGCGTGCTGTGCCTGAAGTCCGGCAACGCCGTGATCCTGCGCGGCGGCTCCGACAGTTTCCGCTCCTGCCGCGCGATTCATGACTGCCTGGTGCAGGGCCTGCGCGAGGCCGGCCTGCCGGAAGCTGCGATCACGCTGGTGCCGACCCGCGACCGCGCCGCGGTCGGGCTATTGCTCACGGGGTTGAACGGCGGCGTCGACGTGATCGTGCCGCGCGGCGGCAAGAGTTTGGTCGCGCGCGTGGAAGCGGAAGCGCGCGTGCCGGTGTTCGCCCATCTCGAGGGCGTCAACCACGTCTATGTCGACCGCTCCGCCAATCTCGAGATGGCGAAGTCGATCGTGCTGAACGCCAAGATGCGGCGTCCCGGCGTCTGCGGCGCGGCCGAGACGCTGCTGGTCGATCGCGCCTCCGCCAGCTTGAAACCGCTGGTCGAGATGCTGATCGATGCCGGCTGCGAGGTGCGCGGCGACGAGACGGTGCAGCGCGTCGATGCTCGCGTGAAGCCGGCAACCGAGGAAGACTGGGACACCGAATATGAGGATGCGATCATCGCGGCTCGCATCGTCGACGGTGTCGATGAGGCGATCGCGCATATCCACCAGCACGGCTCGCGGCACACCGACGCCGTCGTGACGGAGGATAAGGCTGTTGCCGAGAAATTCCTCAACGAGGTCGACTCCGCGATCGTGCTGCACAACGCCTCGACGCAATTCGCCGACGGCGGCGAATTCGGCTTCGGCGCGGAGATCGGGATAGCCACCGGCAAATTCCACGCCCGTGGGCCGGTCGGCGCCGAACAACTGACAAGCTTCAAGTATCGCATTCACGGCACCGGACAGACGCGGCCGTGAAGCCAAACTTGTGATCCCGTTGAAGCCAGCCCAGATCGCGTCGCCATCGGTCGCGCAGGCGCTTCCGTTCTACACCAACGGAATGCGCATCGGCCTGCTCGGCGGCTCCTTCAACCCGCCGCATGCCGCGCATCGCGCCATCAGCCAGTTCGCGCTCAAGCGGCTGCAGCTCGACCGCGTCTGGTGGCTGCTCACGCCGGGCAACCCGCTCAAGAATCACGACGGCCTGCATGCGCTCGCCGAGCGCTCCGCAGCCGCACTGAAAGTGGCCGACGATCCCCGGATCGATGTGAGCTGTCTCGAAGCTGTCATCGGTACGCGCTACACTGTTGACACGATCATCCATTTGCGGCGCCGCGTTTCCGGCGTGCATTTTGTCTGGATCATGGGCGCCGATAACCTCGCGCAGTTCCACCGTTGGAAAGACTGGCGGCGCATCGCCTCCGATGTGCCGATCGCCGTGATCGACCGTCCGCCACAAAGTTTCCGCGCGCTCGCCGCGCCCGCCGCACAGGCGCTTGCCCGCTATCGTCTGCCCGAGAATCAGGCGCCCCGGCTGGCGGATCAGCAGGCGCCGGCCTGGGTGTTTCTCACCGGCATGAAATCCAATCTGTCTTCGACCGGCCTTCGGAACCCTGATGGCAGCTGGAGGACGGTCTAGCGCATGATCGCGTGGATCATGCGGCAAGTGGTGTGGGGCTTACTGGAATATTGAAACCCTTAACCCCACATGCGTAGTATAGGCGGCGGGCACCGAGATTCGGCGTTCGCGATACAGTGAAAGGAATGGTCCCTGGCCACACCTGTATTGTCCAAGTCTGTTTTACCCAAGGTAGCTAACAAGGCAGCAAAACCTGCGCGTAAAACATCGACCCAAACTGCGGCCTTGAAGGCGCAAGGCGACGCCGACAAGACCCTGAATATGATCCTCTCCCGCCTCGACGATATGAAGGCGGAAGAAACGGTCACCATCGACCTTCGCGGCAAATCAGCATACTCCGACTACATGGTCATCACCTCGGGCCGGGCCAACCGGCACGTCGGTGCGATCGCGGAGAACGTCACGAAAGCCCTGAAGGAAAACGGCATCGGCAAAATCCACGTCGAAGGCTTGCCCAACTGCGACTGGGTGCTGATCGATTCCGGCGATGTGATCGTGCACGTGTTCAGGCCCGAGGTGCGCGAGTTCTACAATCTCGAGCGGTTGTGGACGCAAAGCCCGGTCGCGGCGGTCTAGATCTCTGAGCCGATGCAAATCGGCCGAGGCGCATGCTAACATGCGTTAATGCGGTTATTCGTCATCGCAGTCGGCCGATTGAAGCAGGGCCCGGAGCGGGAACTGGCGGAGCGCTATCGCGAGCGCTTCGACGATATCGGCCGCAAGCTCGGCTTCCGCGGCCTGGACGTTCATGAAATTTCGGAAAGCCGCGCGCGCGACGCCGCAACCAGGATGGCCGAGGAAGCGGCGGCGATCTCGGCGTTGATCCCGGAAAAGCATGTGCTCGTGGCGCTGGATCAGCGCGGCGAGAACGTCGACAGCGCGGCATTTGCAGGGTATCTCCGGCGCTGGCGGGACCAATCGGTCGCCAACACTATTTTCGTCATCGGCGGCGCCGACGGACTTTCGCCTGATTTGCAGCGCAAGGCCAAGCTGCGCGTCGCATTCGGCGCGGCGACCTGGCCGCACCAGATGGTCCGGGTCATGCTTCTGGAACAGATTTATCGGGCGGCGACCATTTTGGCCGGCCACCCCTATCATCGCGCGTGAACCGACAACAGAAAGCGCTGAACAATCCGATGCCGTCGCTGCGCGACCCTCACCGTTATCCCGACGCCGCGCGCCGCTGCCGGTATCCGGCATCCTGGCTTCCCCTTCCGGTCGTATTGTTGACGGCAAGCCTTGCCACAGTCGCAATCGCGCAAACTCCGCCGCAACAGCAACAGACCGCGGCAACCGCGCCGTCGCCCGATATCATCAAGCAGCGGGAGCAGGAGCTTGAGGCCACCCGCGAACAGCAACGAAAAGCCACCGAGCTGCAGGAGAAATTGAAGGCCGACATTGCCGCGATCGGCCAGGACCGCAGCAAGCTCAACCAGCAGATCATCGACATTGCGGGCCAGGTGCGCGGGGTCGAAGGTCGGATCGTCGATGCGGAGGCGAGGCTGCGCCCGCTCGACAGCCGCGAGCAGGAGATCCGCACCTCGCTCGATTCACGCCGCGCCGAGATCATCGAGGTGCTGGCGGCGCTGCAACGTGCCGGCCGGCGCACGCCGCCGGCGCTCCTGGTGCGGCCAGAAGACGCATTGCAGTCGCTGCGAACCGCGATGCTGCTCGGTGCGGTCGTACCTGAATTGCGGGGGCGCGCGGAGAAGCTGACCGCCGACCTCGGCGAGCTGGTTGCATTGCGCAAGACCATCGCCAGCGAACGCGATGCGATGGCGCGCGACCGCGACAAGCTCAGGGAAGACCAGGTCCGGCTCGCGGCGCTGGTCGAGGAGCGGCAACGCCAGCAGAGCGCGATCGAAAAGGACATGGCAGCGGAAGGCGCGCGGGCCATCGCCCTGTCCAAGCAGGTCGACGACCTGCAGGGCCTGATCGCCAAGATGGAACAGGATCTGAAGAGCGCCGCAAAAGCGGCCGCCGCCGCCAACCTCCAGGGCACGCCCGCCGCCCCGAACGGAAAGCCCAATCTGGGCGCTTTGAAGGATTCGGCGCGGCTGAGCCCGGCGGTCGCCTTTGCCTCGGCCAAGGGCCTGTTCGCCTATCCCGTTAACGGTACCAGGATTCGAGATTTTGGCGGCTCTGACGGTGCTGGCGGCGTGCAAAAAGGCATTTCTTTGGCGGCGCTGCCCGGCGCCCAGGTCACAACCCCGTGTGACGGCTGGGTCGTCTATGCCGGACCCTTTCGAAGCTACGGTCAACTCTTGATCCTCAACGCCGGGGGCGGGTATCATGTTTTGATCGCCGGGATGGAGCGTATTTCGGTAAACATCGGCCAGTTTGTACTTACGGGGGAGCCGGTCGCGACCATGGGGTCCACATCCCAGGTTGCTTCCATTTTCGCAACAAACGCGAGCCAACCCGTGCTCTATGTGGAGTTCCGTAAGGACGGCACTCCAATTGATCCAGGCCCATGGTGGGCCGCAAATGAAGGCGAAAAGGTTCGCGGATGATGCGCAAGACTTCTGTAATTCTCCTCAGCGCCGCATGCGGTGCAGCGTTGACGCTGTTCGTTACCCAACCGCGCGCCGTGCTGATGGGATCAAGCGCGCGCGCCGCGACCTCGGACACCTACCGCCAGCTCAATCTGTTCGGCGACGTGTTCGAGCGCGTGCGCAGCGACTATGTCGAGAAGCCCGATGACAGCAAGCTCGTGGAATCCGCGATCAGCGGCATGCTGGCCGGGCTTGATCCGCACTCGAGCTACATGGACGCCAAGAGCTTCCGCGACATGCAGGTGCAGACCCGCGGCGAGTTCGGCGGGCTCGGCATCGAAGTCACGATGGAAGACGGGCTGATCAAGGTCGTCTCCCCGATCGACGATACCCCGGCATCGAAGGCCGGCATCATGGCCAACGACATCATCACCACGCTCGACGACGAGGCGGTGCAGGGCCTGACCCTCAACCAGGCCGTCGAGAAGATGCGCGGGCCGGTGAACACCAAGATCCGGCTGAAGATCGTCCGCAAGGGCCAGGACAGTCCGATCGAGGTCACGCTGGTGCGCGACAACATCCGTGTCCGCTCGGTGCGTGCCCGCGTCGAGGCCGACGACATCGCCTATATCCGCATCACCACCTTCAATGAGCAGACCACCGAGGGCCTCAAGAAGGAGATCGCGAATCTCTCGAGCCAGATCGGCGACAAGCTGAAGGGCTACGTCATCGACCTCCGCAACAACCCGGGCGGCCTGCTGGAGGAAGCCGTGACTGTGTCCGACGCCTTCCTGGAGCGCGGCGAGATCGTTTCGACCCGCGGCCGCAATGCCGAGGAAACCCAGCGCCGCGCCGCCCATGCGGGCGACCTGACCAAGGGCAAGCCGGTCATCGTGCTGATCAACGGCGGCTCGGCCTCGGCCTCCGAAATCGTCGCCGGCGCGTTGCAGGACCACAAGCGGGCGACGCTGGTCGGCACCCGCTCGTTCGGCAAGGGCTCGGTCCAGACCATCATCCCGCTCGGCAGCGGCAATGGCGCGCTGCGGCTGACCACCGCGCGCTACTACACGCCATCCGGCAAGTCGATCCAGGCCAAGGGCATCGTGCCCGACATCGAGGTGCTGCAGGACGTGCCGGATGAACTGAAGGCCCGGACCGACACCAAGGGTGAGGCCTCGCTGCGCGGCCATCTGAAGTCCGACGGCGACGAGAAGACCGGCTCGCAGTCCTACGTGCCGCCGGACGCCAAGGACGACAAGGCGCTCAAGCTGGCCGACGACCTCCTGCATGGCATCAAGTCCACGGCGAGTTCGGCGCCGCCGCCCGCGAACGGCGACAAGGCTGCGGTCGACAACAAGCAGGGCAGCAAGGCCGCGAACTGATCGGCCACCGCGAATTCAGACCAAGGGCGGCCCTTTCGGCCGCCCTTTTTATTTGGAAGGTGCCGTTGCCCGGGTGAAGCGCAGCCTAACCCGGGACCGCTGTATCCGCGTCTAAGAGCGCCCCGGGGGGTTACGCTGCGCTTCACCCGGGCTTCAGGGCCGACCTTCTCTGCAACCGGCTGCCACGTGCTATCGTCGGCGGATCTGATTCGGGGGGTTCATGGCAGAGGCGGCCGACGAACTGAGCGCACCGCTCGGACAGGAAACCGTGGCCAAAAAACGCCGGTTCCAGGTGCCGTTCACGGCCACGCAGGCGCTGGCGGTGATGCTCGGCCTGATCCTGGTCACCTTCGCCGGTATCGCCTTGTTCAACGACGATCCGCTCGGCGGCGAGCCGATCGCCCATATCGCCTTGCGCATGGCGCCGGTGGCGGAGGAAAAACCCGCGGCGGCCGGCCCTGCCGCCGAGCCTGCAGCGAAATCGCCGCCCAGGCAGGCTTCCGGCGAGAGCAAGACGGTCACCATCATCGACGGCTCAAGCGGCGCGCGGCATGACGTCGTGATCGGCGGCGATGCCACCGACAAGGCCGAGTCCGACGCCGCGCCAGGGCCGATGGCCGGCATTGACCAGCGCCTTCTGGAAAAATCGCGCTATGGCATGATCCCGATGGTCGCCGACGGCTTGAGGCCGTTTACGGTCTATGCGGCCGATGCCGACCGCGCCAAGGCGGCAAAAACGCCCGTGGTGGCGATCGTGGTCGGGGGGCTCGGCGTCGGCGCCGCCAAAACCACCGACGCCATCATGAAACTGCCGCCGGCGGTGACGCTGGCCTTCACGCCTTATGGCGCCGATCCGACAAAGCTTGCCGAACGGGCGCGTGCGCAGCGCCACGAGATCCTGCTGCAAGTCCCGATGGAGCCGTTCGATTACCCGGACAATGATCCCGGCCCCCAGACGCTGCTCACGACCCTGAACGCGGAACAGAATCTCGACCGGCTCTATTGGCACTTCAGCCGCATCCAGGGCTACGCCGGCATCGCCAATTTCATGGGCGCCCGTTTCGTGGCGACCGATCCGGTGATGCAGCCGATCATGCGCGAAGCGGCCAAGCGCGGTTTGAGCTATTTCGACGACGGCCGCCACGCCACGCAGCGTCGCAGCCTCGCTCGCCGCTGGCCAGGCGCTGCCCTTTGCCAAAGCCGATTTCACCATCGATGCGGTTCCGACGTCGGTGGAGATCGACCGCATGCTGGTCAAGCTCGAGACGCTCGCCAGGGAACGCGGGGTCGCGGTCGGCGTGGCCTCGGCGCTGCCGATTTCGATCGAGCGCCTCGCGGCCTGGACCAAGACGCTCGAGGCGCGCGGCATCCTGCTTGTGCCATTGACAACCGCGATGCTGAAATCAAAATCGGGCTGGAGCATTAACCTGATGGCGCGACTTCCGGACCCCGCCCGTCTTGCAGATCATGATCCGCGAGGATGATATCGGGTCATGGTCTCGTCTTTTTGTTGGAGCGTGATCGTTTTGGAAAACCAATTCCCACTGGTTCCCGATCACCCTCTGGGAGTCCTGATCGAATGACGCGTTACGAAGAGCTGCCTTACCGGACCTGCGTCGGCGTGATGCTGCTCAACCGAGACGGGCTGGTCTTTATCGGACGCCGCGCCGGCGGCATCGAGCATGTCGACGACACCCACATCTGGCAGATGCCGCAAGGCGGCGTGGATCCCGGTGAAGACGTCTGGGAAGCCGCCAAGCGCGAGCTCTACGAGGAGACCAGCGTCCGCTCGGTCGAGAGGCTCGGCGAAGTCGACGACTGGCTGATCTACGATATTCCGCGCACGGTCGCAGGGCGCGCCTGGAAGGGCCGTTATCGCGGCCAGCGCCAGAAATGGTTCGCGGTGCGCTTCACCGGGAAGGACAATGAGATCGACGTGGAACGTCCCGGCGGCGGAGGCCACAAGGCCGAGTTCTCGAACTGGCGCTGGGAGCCGATGAAGAATCTCCCCGAATTGATTGTGCCGTTCAAGCGGCCGGTCTACGAGCGCGTGGTGCAAGAGTTTACGAGGCTCGCGGGCCGATAGGAATGTCCGAGGAAAAGCTATACCGCCCCAATGTCGGGATCGCGCTGTTCAATACGTCCGGCCGCGTGCTGATCGGCCATCGCTTCCGGGACGATGGTCCGGAAATCATCCTTCCCGGGCTCGAATGGCAGATGCCGCAGGGCGGCATCGATGCTGGCGAAGAACCGCGCCAAACGGTCATGCGTGAACTCTGGGAGGAGACGGGTGCGGTCTCCGCCGACTATCTCGGCGAGACCGACTGGGTCACTTACGAATTCCCGCCCTACAACGGACCGCCGCATCGTCTCGGCAAATTCCATGGACAGCGGCAAAAATGGTTCGCGCTGCGCTTCACCGGGCGCGACGCGGAGATCGACCCGCTGACACCGCGCAACGGACAGCCGGCCGAATTCGACGCCTGGCGCTGGGAGCAGCTCGACCGCGTCCTCGACCTCGTCGTGCCGTTCCGCCGCGAAGTGTACCGGCATGTCGCCCGCAGCTTCGCCGCCTTTGCGCAAGCGCGCTGAGACCGGATTGCGGAACCTCACCTCGTCCAGGTGAACCCATTACTCGGATAGCGGGAGCTCGGCGACATCAAGGATGGTGCCGATGCCATGCCGCAAGCGGCGCATGGCGCTGTCTTCGCTCGCGAGACCGAACGCCAGCATCGAGCGTCCGGTCACGGCATAGACGTGGCCGAACGGAAAGCTCGGCAGTTGCCCCTCCGGCTGGTTGGTGTCGATCAGCCCCTGCCAGTGCTGTCCTTCCGGGACCTTCGGCAACGTAAAGTTCACGACGTCGAAATGGGCGTTGTAGATCAACAGCAGGGTCGCATCCGATCCGCGGCGTTTGATGCCGGTCTCCTGGGCGCGACCATCAAGCAGCAATCCAAAGCAGCGCACATTGCCGTCCTGCCACTGCTCGACGGTCATTTCCTCGCCCGACGGGGCGAGCCAGGTCACGTCCTTGACATCAAGCTCCTCATTGTGAGTGCCGATCAGAAAACGGCTCCGATAAAGGATCGGAAACGCCTTGCGCATCGCGATCAGCTTTCGCGTGAATTCGCGCAAGGCGCGCCCTTCAGGCGATATCTTCATCCAATCGAGCCAGGTGGTCTCGTTGTCCTGCGCATAGGCGTTGTTGTTGCCCTTCTGGCTGTGACCGAATTCGTCGCCGGCGAGCAGCATCGGCGTGCCGTGCGACAAGACCATCGTGGCAAGGAAGTTGCGCTTCTGCCGCTCGCGCAACGCGACAATCTCCGCATCCTGGGTTGGACCTTCGACGCCGTGATTCCATGAGTAATTGTTGGAATGGCCGTCCTGGTTGTTCTCGCCATTGGCTTCGTTGTGCTTGTCGTTGTACGAGACCAGATCGTTGAGGGTGAAGCCATCATGGGCGGTGACGAAGTTGACACTCGCCCACGGCTTGCGGCCGCGCTTGTTGAACAGGTCTCCCGACCCGGTGATGCGCTTGACAAAATCGGCGACCTGTCCGGCATCCCCCTTCCAGAAGCTTCGCACGGTGTCGCGGAATTTGTCGTTCCATTCCGCCCAGCCCGGCGCGAACTGGCCGACCTGGTAGCCGCCGGGGCCGATGTCCCATGGCTCCGCGATCAGCTTGACGCTGGAGAGCACCGGGTCCTGCCGACAGGCATCAAGGAAGCTGCCGCCCTCGTCGAAGCCGTAGGGTTCGCGTGCGAGAATGGTGGCAAGATCGAAACGGAAGCCATCGACGCGCATCTCCGTTGCCCAATAACGCAAGGAGTCGGCGACCATCTGCAGCACGCGCTGGTGCGATAGATTGACGGTGTTTCCGGTACCGGTATCGTTGACGTAGTAGCGCTTCTGGTCGGGCAGCAGCCGATAATAGCTCGCGTTATCGATGCCCTTGAAGGACAGCGTCGGTCCGAGCTCGTTGCCTTCGGCAGTGTGGTTGTAGACCACGTCGAGGATCACCTCGATGCCGTGGGCATGGAATTGGTTGACCATCTCCTTGAACTCGGTCGCCCAGAGCGTGCGCAGATAGCGCGGATCCGGCGCGAAGAAAGCGAGCGAGTTGTAGCCCCAATAATTGCGCAGACCCTTGTCGACCAGATAGCTGTCGTCGACGAAGGCATGCATCGGCAGCAGCTCGGCGCTGGTGACGCCGAGCGAGCGCAGATACGCTGATACGTTTGGGCAGGCGAGGCCGGCGAACGTGCCGCGATCGGCCTCCGGCACCAATGGATGCAGCTTGGTGAAGCCTTTCACATGCATCTCGTAGATGATGGTGCGCTCCCACGGTGTCGCGGGCTTGCGGTCACGCCCCCAGGTGAAAGCGGGATCGATCACCCGGCACTTCTGCACGAGATGGACATTGTCGCGGTCATCAAACGATTTGTCGTTGTCGGGATCGCCGATCTTGTAGCCGAACAGTTCGGGGCCCCATTGCAACTGCCCGACCAATTGCCGGGCGTAGGGGTCGATCACCAGCTTGTTCGGATTGAAGCGATGGCCGGCGTCCGGTTCATAGGGACCATGGACGCGATAGGCATAAACCAATCCTGGACGCGCGGTCGGCAGATAGCCGTGCCAGACTTCGTCGGTATATTCAGGAAGCTCGATCCGCTCGACCTCGGTTTGGCCTGCGTCATCGAACAGGCACAGCTCCACCTTGGTCGCGTGCGCTGAAAACAGCGCGAAGTTGACACCAAGGCCATCCCAGGTGGCGCCTAAGGGAAATGGCCTGCCTTCGCGAACGGCGGAGCGACGCAGCAACTGCGCCGCCTGCGCGAGCTCACTAGCTGCGGCTGATCTATCCATCGGAAACGCCTGCCCTTCGGTTAGATGAACGCCTGCACCTCACCATCGTTCCTCTGGTCGGGCCGCTGCGCCTCTGGGCCAACCCCACCCGCGGCCAAGCGGCGCTGCATCGCGGCAGAAAATTTCACCTCGCCCTCTTGAATCGGAATTCTACGTTCCCGGTTCGACTTCCGCTCAGGGGCGGTTCCCGGCCCCCCGGTCCTGTGACATCATGGAGGAGAGCAATCCTCTCGGCCCAGGCCGAACGACCGAGCCCGGAAGGCCGCTTAGAGTGCGATCCGGAAAAAGTGGATACCGCTTTCCCGAAAACGACGATGCCCAAACAAGGACGATAGAACGCAGTTGATCCATCAAGGGGAGAGGAGAAAACGTCATGGCCGCGAAAGACGTGAAGTTCTCAACCGAAGCCCGCGAGCGCATGCTGCGTGGCGTAGATCTGCTGGCGAATGCGGTCAGGGTGACGCTCGGACCGAAGGGCCGCAACGTCGTGCTGGAAAAATCCTTTGGAGCACCGCGCATCACCAAGGATGGCGTCACCGTCGCCAAGGAGATCGAGCTCGAGGACAAGTTCGAGAACATGGGCGCACAGATGGTGCGGGAAGTCGCGTCCAAGACCAGCGACATCGCGGGTGACGGCACCACCACCGCAACTGTGCTCGCACAGGCGATCGTCAGGGAGGGCGCCAAGTCGGTCGCCGCCGGCATGAATCCAATGGATCTGAAGCGCGGCATCGACCTCGCGGTCGACGCGATCGTCGCCGACCTCAAGGCCCATGCCAGGAAGATCACCTCCAATGATGAGATCGCCCAGGTCGGCACCATCTCCGCCAACGGAGATGCCGAGATCGGCCGCTTCCTTGCCGATGCGATGCAGAAGGTCGGCAATGAAGGCGTGATCACGGTCGAGAAGGCAAAGAGCCTCAACACCGAGCTGGAAGTGTCGAGGGCATGCAGTTCGACCGCGGCTACATCTCGCCCTATTTCGTCACCAATGCCGAGAAGATGAAGGTCGAGCTCGAAGAGCCCTATGTCCTCACTCACGAGAAGAAGCTGGTCACGCTGCAATCGATGTTGCCGCTGCTGGAAGCGGTGGTGCAGTCCGGCAAGCCGGTGCTCATCGTCGCTGAGGACATCGAGGGCGAGGCGCTGGCGACGCTCGTCGTCAACAAGCTGCGCGGCGGCTTGAAGGTCGCCGCGGTGAAGGCGCCGGGTTTCGGCGATCGCCGCAAAGCGATGCTCGAGGATATCGCCATCCTTACCGGCGGCACCGCGATCTCGGAGGATCTCGGCATCAAGCTCGAGAGTGTCACGCTGAACATGCTCGGCCGTGCCAAGAAGGTCGTGATCGAAAAGGAGAGTACGACCATCGTCGATGGCTCCGGTGCCAAGAAGGACATCGAGGCACGAGCCACCCAGATCAGGACGCAGATCGAAGAAACCACCTCCGACTATGATCGCGAGAAGTTGGAGGAGCGGCTTGCCAAGCTCGCCGGCGGCGTCGCCGTGATCCGGGTCGGCGGCGCGACCGAAATAGAGGTGAAGGAGCGCAAGGACCGGGTCGAGGACGCGCTGCACGCCACCCGCGCGGCAGTCGAGGAAGGCATCCTTCCCGGCGGCGGCGTGGCGCTGCTGCGCGCCTCGAAGGCGCTGGAGAGGATCAAGATTACCAATGCCGATCAGAAGGCCGGTGTCGAAATCGTGCGTCGCGCCTTACAGATACCGGCGCGCCAGATCGTCGAGAATGCCGGCGAGGACGGTTCGCTGGTGGTCGGCAAGCTCCTGGAGCGCGCCGACTATAGTTGGGGCTTCAATGCCGCGACCGGCGAGTACGAGGACCTGGTACGCGCCGGCGTGATCGATCCGGCGAAGGTGGTTCGCACCGCATTGCAGGACGCGGCATCGGTTGCCTCGCTCCTGATCACGACGGAAGCATTGGTCGCCGACAAGCCGAAGAAGTCCGAGCAGACGCCTACAATGCCGCCGATGGACTTCTGATCGATGACAAGAGCGTTCCGCGAGTCGCTTGGCGCCGGCGGTGGATGCCAACGCCGCGGTCTCAAGCAGGGCGAAGCGCCGCTAGGCGAGCGCAATGCTGAAATTCGGCGGCTCGGAAACTTTCGCCCGCCACGATGTGACGGACGCCGGGTCGTTCAAGATTTTTGTTCGGCCCCGGCGCAGTGCACCGGGGCCTAGGCCGTGTGGACAGTTACCTTATCCAGAGCAGAGTGGCGGCAATGGCGACGACGGCGAAGTAGTTTCGCGC
>NZ_JBEGDB010000142.1:0-20439 GCF_043638955.1 Bradyrhizobium sp. 31Argb
CAAGGCTTCCTCCTAAAAGAAAGCCTTGAATCACGTTCAATCTGATTTGAGAATCCCAAGAGTCCACACGGCCTAGCTTAAAACCCCGGAGCCGCCAGTCAAATAGGCGCAAAACCCGTGTGAATGGACGTCCTTTCGCTTTGACGCGGCAGGATGTGGGAACTATGTAAAGGGCTCATGACCACATCCGAAAACGCTTCAGCCTGGCCGGACCACAAACCGACCGCGCTCCTCGTGCTCGCCGACGGCACCGTGCTGGAAGGCTTTGGCCTCGGCGCGGAAGGCCAGGCCGTCGGCGAAGTCTGCTTCAACACCGCCATGACCGGCTATGAGGAGATTTTGACCGATCCCTCTTATGCCGGGCAGATCATCACCTTCACCTTCCCGCATATCGGCAACGTCGGCACCAACGACGAAGACATCGAGACGGTGAACATGGCGGCAACGCCGGGCGCGCGCGGGGTCATCCTCCGCACCGCGATATCAGATCCTTCGAATTACCGCGCCACCCGCCATCTCGATCAATGGCTGAAGGCGCGCGGCATTATCGGCCTCTCGGGCATCGACACCCGCGCGCTCACTGCGCTGATCCGCGGCAAGGGCATGCCGAACGCCGTCATCGCGCATTCGAAAGAAGGCAGGTTCGACCTGCACGGCCTCAAGGAAGAAGCGCGGGAATGGCCCGGCCTCGAAGGCATGGACCTGGTGCCGATGGTGACCTCCGGCCAGCGCTTCACCTGGGACGAGACGCCCTGGGAATGGGACAAGGGCTACGGCCGGCAGACCAACCCTGAATTCAACGTGGTCGCGGTCGACTACGGCATCAAGCGCAACATCCTGCGCCTGCTCGCTGGCGTCGGCTGCAAGGTCACGGTGGTGCCGGCGACCACTTCAGCCGAAGACATTTTGGCGATGAACCCGGACGGCGTGTTCTTGAGCAACGGTCCGGGCGATCCCGCCGCGACCGGCAAATATGCCGTGCCCGTCATCCAGAGGGTGATCGAGTCGGGCACGCCGACCTTCGGCATCTGCCTGGGCCATCAGATGCTCGGGCTCGCGGTCGGCGCCAAGACCAGGAAGATGCATCAGGGCCATCACGGCGCCAACCATCCGGTGAAGGACGAGACCACCGGCAAGGTCGAGATCACCTCGATGAACCACGGCTTTGCGGTGGACCAGGCAACGCTGCCTGCGGGCGCAACGCAGACCCATATCTCACTGTTCGACGGCTCCAATTGCGGCATCCAGCTCGACGGCAAGCCGGTATTCTCCGTACAGTATCACCCGGAAGCCTCGCCCGGCCCGCGCGACTCGCATTATCTCTTCAAGCGCTTCGCCGACCTGATGCGCGACAAGAAGCGCGCGTAGGAACGTAGGCGGCCGAAACCGGGTTGTAGGGTGGGCAAAGCCAACGGGAGGCCGCCATGTCCGTCGTCAAGGCCGATGCAACGCCGCTCACGATCGTCTTCGAGGATGACGGCCTGGTGCCGAACAACCGGCTGCCGTTCCTGGTCTACAAGGCGACCGTCGACGTCGACAGCGACGACCCGGAGAAGACCATCGAAGGATTGTTCGGCGCCAATGGCTGGGGCGCGATGTGGCGCAACGGCGTCTTCGATTACCTGCACTATCATTCGACCGTGCACGAGGTGCTCGGCGTCTCACGAGGCAGCGCGCGCGTGCAATTCGGCGGCGAGCGCGGCAAAGTACTGCAGATATCCGCCGGCGACGTCGCGATCCTGCCCGCCGGCACCGGGCACCAATTGATTTCATCAAGCAATGATTTCTACGTGGTCGGCGCCTATCCGCCGGGACCGCCGATGGAGATCACGCGGCCGACGCCCGAAAATCACGCCAAGGCGCTGAAGATGATCCCGCGTGTGACGGTACCCAGGACCGATCCGGTGATGGGCGAAGATGGCCCGCTGGTCAGATTGTGGAAGCGGTCCTGACCCGGCAGACGCCCACACCACTGAGCAGGCGTCACGCCACATTCCCTTCAACGTGATCCGTGCGGCATCCCGGGCCCTTGGGTTCACCGGTTCACCATGCTTGGATATGATGGATAGTTGAGTCCATGCGATTGATTGGCTGGAGGAATGGCTCATGTCCGACATCCCGCACACCGTCGACCTCTCCGTGAAGCCCGAGGTCACCGCGTTCTTCGATCCGGCGACCAACACCGTCAGCTACGTGGTCAAGGACCCCGGCTCGAAGGCCTGCGCCGTGATCGATTCCGTGATGGACATCGATTACGCGGCCGGCCGCATCGCCTACCAATCCGCCGACAAGATCATCGATTTCATCACGCAAAACGGCCTCAAGCTGGAATGGCTGATCGAGACCCATGTTCATGCCGACCATTTGTCGGGCGCGCCCTATATCCAGGGCAGGCTCGGCGGCAAGATCGGCATCGGCGAGAAGATCACGGTCGTGCAGGAGACGTTCGGCAAGATCTTCAACGAAGGCACCGAATTCCAGCGCGACGGCAGCCAGTTCGACCGCCTGTTCAAGGACGGCGACACCTATCAGGTCGGAGCCATGAAGGCCTTCGCGCTCTATACGCCCGGCCATACGCCTGCCTGCATGACGCATGTGATCGGTGACGCGGCCTTCGTCGGCGACACCTTGTTCATGCCGGACGGCGGCTCGGCGCGCGCGGACTTCCCGGGCGGCAATGCCCGCGATCTCTACCGTTCGATCCAACGGATTCTGTCGCTGCCGAGCGAGACCCGCCTGTTCATGTGCCACGATTACGGCCCGAACGGCCGCGAGATCCGCTGGGAGACGACGGTCGCAGAGCAGCACGCCCACAACATCCACGTCCATGACGGGATCACCGAAGACGAGTTCGTGGCCACGCGCGAAGCGCGTGACCGGACGCTGCAGATGCCCAAGCTGATCATCCCGTCGCTGCAGATCAACATGAAGGCTGGCAAGCTTCCGGCGCCGGAAGCCGACGGCAAGCGATACCTGAAGGTGCCGCTCAACTTGTTATAACAAAACGGCAGCGGAGCCAGCCCCGCTGCCGTTCGCAATATTTGTCGTCCCTCGAGACCGTGCCTTACGCCGCGTTGCTGCCTTCCTGGCGGCTGGCCTCGAACAGGAACCAGGTGCGGCGCTCGGTCTCGTCGATGAAGGTCTCGAGGATGCTGGCGGTGGCGGCGTCGCCATGCTCGTCGGCGAGGTTGCGCGCCTTCCGCATCGCAGCCGCGATATGCTTGTTGTCTTCCATCAATTCGCGCAGCATCTCGCGCGGCGGCACGTAATCCTCGTTGTTGTCCTTGATGGTCTGCAATTTGCTGACCTGGCTGATCGACTTCAACGTGCTGCCGCCGATCTTGCGCACCCGCTCGGCGAGCTGATCGGTGGTGGCGAAGATCGCGTCCGACTGCTCGTCCAGCATCAGATGATAATCGTGGAAATGCCGGCCACTGACGTGCCAGTGGAAATTCTTGGTCTTCAGGTAGAGCGCGAAGGCATCCGCCAGCAGCGTATTGAGCGCCGCTGAAACCTTCTGGACGGCCTCGTTGGGCAGATCGGTCGGCGTATCGAGGTCGGGGGAAATTTTGTCGGATTTTGGATCAGGCTTGGCTTTGCTCACGTTGAACCTTCCTGTTAGGACACCGGACACCGGCGGCCCGAACTCCTGGTCGCCGGCCCCTCTAACGCATCATACAGATGCCGGTTCCTATGCCGGAACCCCAAGTTTTTGCCGGGCCCCCGCCGATGGACGAATGGATCGATTATTACGATTCCACGCATACGATTTATGTCAGCAAGCTGCATCGCGACCTGCATTTCCAGATCATTGCGCGGGATATCATTGCCTATATTTCCTCGCCCGACGCCGTCGTGCTCGACTATGCCTGCGGCGAAGCGCTGTCCGCAGGCCAGGTCGCGGATGCCTGCGCCACGCTCTATCTTGCGGAGCCCGCGCCCGGCGTACGCGGGCGGCTGATCGCGCGCTTTGCGCCCAACACCAAGATCCGGGTGCGCTCGCTGGAGGAGGTGCAGCAGATGGCCGAAGGCTCGGTCGATCTCGTCGTCATGAATTCGGTCGCGCAATATATGACGCCGGAAGAGCTGGATGCCGCATTCGCCGTCATTCGCCGCTTGCTCAAACCCTCCGGGCGCTTCGTGCTCGGCGATGTCCTGCGACCCGAAGTCGGCATGGGCAGGGACGTTCTCGCGCTCCTGGATTTCAGCGCCCGGCACGGCTTCCTCAGGGATGCCCTGCTCGGGCTGATCAGCACGGCGCTGTCGGACTATCGGCAATTGCGCACACGGATCGGCCTGGAGCGCTACGGCGAGGAGGAAATGCTGAAGAAGCTCGCGGCCGCCGGCTTCAAAGCCTCCCGCGCCCCCCGCAATATCGGCCACAATCCATGGCGGATGACGTTCGTCGCGCATGACGCCTACCCATGATCGTGCACGCAACCGTTAGGGTTAATCCGGGGTAAGCATGGCTAGCGCCTGCGAAATGGGCAATGATCGCCTCGGCCCGGTGGCGGAACGCGTCGACGCGGGAGCAGTGCATTGCTCTTTATCCTGGTTCAAATCCAGGCCGGGCCTCCAATCTTCTCGAAACATCCCGTAGCCCGCCTTGAGCGCCAGCCTAACCCGGGGCCGTTCGGGAACGCTGACGCAGGTGTCCCGGGTTGCGCGTTCCGCTCCACCCGGGCTACAGGCTGGCGACCCACGGCAAAATTGCCGGTTGACGGGGACTTTTTCGGGGTTTCACACGCCAAAAATCTGGTCTAAAGACCACCCGCGCGCGAGGGCACCCCTCACGCTGTGGCCATAGGGACGCGCGGTAGCGCGCCCTTATTTTTGTGCCGAAATTCCTGTTCCCGCGAGAGCTGATGCCCAAACGAACCGACATCTCCACCATCCTGATCATCGGCGCCGGTCCCATCGTGATCGGCCAGGCCTGCGAATTCGATTATTCCGGCACCCAGGCGGTGAAGACACTGAAGGAAGAGGGCTACCGCATCGTCCTGGTCAATTCCAATCCGGCGACGATCATGACCGATCCGGAGCTCGCGGACGCCACCTATATCGAGCCGATCACGCCCGAAATCGTTGCCAAGATCATCGAAAAGGAGCGCCATGTCGTTCCCGGCGGCTTTGCGCTGTTGCCGACCATGGGCGGCCAGACCGCACTGAACTGCGCGCTGTCATTGCGCAAACAGGGCACGCTGGAGAAATTCGACGTCGAGACGATCGGCGCCACGGCCGACGCCATCGACAAGGCCGAGGACCGCGGCCGCTTCCGCGAGGCGATGACCAAGATCGGGCTGGAGACGCCGCGGTCGACGCAGACCAAGACCCTGCCGGACGCGCTGCGCGCGCTCGACCATATCGGCCTGCCCGCCATCATCCGCCCGTCCTTCACCATGGGCGGCACCGGCGGCGGCATCGCCTACACCAAGGCGGAATTCATCGAGATCGTCGAGCGCGGCATCGACGCCTCCCCCACCGACGAAGTCCTGATCGAGGAAAGCGTCCTCGGCTGGAAGGAATTCGAGATGGAGGTGGTGCGCGACAGACACGACAACTGCATCATCATCTGCTCGATCGAGAACCTCGATCCGATGGGCGTGCACACCGGCGATTCCATCACGGTCGCGCCGGCGCTGACGCTGACGGACAAGGAATACCAGATCATGCGCGACGCCTCGCTCGCGGTGCTGCGCGAGATTGGGGTGGAGACCGGCGGCTCCAACGTGCAGTTCGGCATCAACCCCGCCGACGGCCGCATGGTCGTGATCGAGATGAACCCGCGCGTGTCGCGCTCTTCCGCGCTCGCCTCGAAGGCGACCGGCTTTCCGATCGCCAAGGTCGCTGCAAAACTCGCGGTCGGCTACACGCTGGACGAGATCGCCAACGACATCACCGGAGGCGCAACGCCGGCTTCGTTCGAGCCGACGATCGACTATGTCGTGACCAAGATCCCGCGCTTCGCGTTCGAGAAATTTCCGGGCGCCTCCCACACGCTGACCACCTCGATGAAATCGGTCGGCGAGGTCATGGCGATCGGCCGCACCTTCCAGGAGAGCCTGCAGAAGGCGCTGCGCGGACTGGAGACCGGACTGACCGGCCTCGATGAGATCGAGATCGAAGGTCTCGGACAGCACGACGACAAGAACGCGATCCGCGCCGCGCTCGGCACGCCGACGCCGAACCGCCTGCTGCAGGTGGCACAGGCGATGCGGCTGGGCTGGTCGGACGAAGAGATCTTCAATTCCTGCAAGATCGATCCCTGGTTCCTCACCGAGCTGCGCGGCATCGTCGAGATGGAAGCCAAGGTCCGCGCCCACGGCCTACCGCCGAATGGCTACGGCATGCGCATGCTGAAGGCGATGGGCTTTTCGGATGCGCGGCTCGCCGTGCTGGCCGAGACCACGGAAGCCGAGATCACCGCCAAGCGCCACGCGCTCGGCGTCCGCCCGGTGTTCAAGCGCATCGACACCTGCGCCGCCGAATTCGCCTCGCCCACGGCCTATATGTACTCGACCTATGAGGCGCCGTTCGCAGGTCTTGCGGCCGATGAGAGCGCGCCGTCGGACAAGAAGAAGGTCGTCATCCTCGGCGGCGGGCCGAACCGCATCGGCCAGGGCATCGAGTTCGACTATTGCTGCTGTCATGCCTGCTTCGCGCTCGACGATGCCGGTTACGAGACCATCATGGTCAACTGCAATCCGGAGACGGTGTCGACCGACTACGACACCGCCGACCGGCTCTATTTCGAGCCGCTCACGGCCGAGGACGTGCTCGAGATCATCGCGACCGAGCGCAAGAACGGCACGCTGCACGGCGTGATCGTGCAGTTCGGCGGCCAGACCCCGCTGAAGCTCGCGCGTGCGCTCGAGGCCGCGGAGGTGCCGATCCTCGGCACTTCGCCCGATGCGATCGATCTCGCCGAGGATCGCGACCGCTTCAAGCGCGTGCTCGACAAGCTCCGCCTGAAGCAGCCGAAGAACGGTATCGCCTATTCGGTCGAGCAGGCGCGCCTAGTGTCCGCCGACCTCGGCATGCCGCTCGTGGTGCGCCCGTCCTACGTGCTCGGCGGCCGCGCGATGCAGATCATCCGCGACGAGAACCAGCTCGCCGACTACCTGCTCGGGACGCTGCCCGAGCTGGTGCCGGGCGACGTCAAGGCGCGCTACCCGAACGACAAGACCGGGCAGATCAACACCGTGCTCGGCAAGAACCCGCTGCTGTTCGACCGCTATCTCTCCGATGCGACCGAGGTCGATGTCGACTGCCTCTGCGACGGCAAGGAAGTCTTCATCGTCGGCATCATGGAGCATATCGAGGAGGCCGGCATCCACTCCGGCGATTCCGCCTGTTCGCTGCCCCCGCATTCGCTCGATGCCAAGACGATCGAGGAGCTCGAGCGGCAGACCCGCGAGCTCGCGCTCGGCCTCGACGTGGTCGGGCTGATGAACGTGCAATATGCGATCAAGAACGGCGATATCTACGTGCTCGAGGTCAATCCGCGCGCCTCGCGCACGGTGCCCTTCGTTGCCAAGGTGATCGGCACGCCGGTCGCGAAGATCGCGGCGCGCATCATGGCCGGCGAGAAGCTCGCCGACTTCAATCTGAAGAAGAAGAAGCTCGAGCATGTCGGCGTGAAGGAATCGGTATTTCCCTTCGCACGCTTCCCCGGCGTCGACACCGTGCTCGGGCCGGAGATGCGCTCGACCGGCGAGGTCATGGGCATCGACCGCTCCTTCGAAGTCGCCTTCGCCAAGAGCCAGCTTGGCGGCGGCACGCGCGTACCGCGCAAGGGCACCGTGTTCGTTTCGGTGCGCGAGACCGACAAGGACCGCATCACCGACGCGGTCCGGCTGCTGCATGGGCTCGGCTTCAAGGTGATGGCAACGTCGGGCACCCAGCGCTTCCTCACCGACAGGGGCGTGCCGGCAGAGAAGGTGAACAAGGTGCTGGAGGGGCGGCCGCACATTGTCGACGCCATCACCAATGGCGACGTCCAGTTGGTGTTCAATACCACCGAGGGTCCACAGGCACTCGCCGACAGCCGTTCTCTGCGGCGCGCTGCCCTCTTGCATAAAGTGCCGTATTATACCACTCTTTCAGGCGCTGTGGCGGCCGCCCAGGGCATCCGCGCCTACCGGGACGGGGACCTTGAGGTCCGGACGCTGCAGAGTTACTTTTCCGAGAACTGACCGTCAGCCTCGGCCCAAGATCCGCTCCCAGGGCCCGCTAAACGGTTGGTAATGAAGCCGATACGGCTGGAACTCACCGCCCGTTTGGATGTTGTCTCGGCCCCTCAGGGGCCGCGAATCACTAAGCGGGCGGGCTGGCGTTTTGAGCCGTGATGGCCCGAGTCCAGCGCAATCGAAGCAACGCCTATCCGCGCGCCGCTGCGGTTCGCACCGATTTGAAGGATGAGAGATGATGGTGGAAAAGGTTCCGATGACCGCGACCGGATATGCGGCTCTCACGGACGAATTGAAGCACCGCCAGTCGGTGGATCGTCCGCGAATCATCGAGCACATCGCCGAGGCGCGATCACATGGGGACCTCTCGGAAAACGCGGAATATCACGCCGCGAAGGAAGAGCAGTCCCATAACGAAGGCCGTATCGCGGAGCTTGAGGACAAGCTCGCGCGCGCCGACGTCATCGACATCACCAAGCTCTCGGGCGACACCATCAAATTCGGCGCCACCGTTACGCTGATCGATGAGGATACCGAAAAGAAAGCGGTGTGGCAGATCGTCGGCGAGGTCGAGGCCGACGCCAAGAAAGGCCGCATCTCCATCACCTCGCCGCTTGCGCGCGCGCTGATCGGCAAGACCAAGGGTACGACCGTGGAAGTGATGGCGCCCGGCGGCGCCAAGGCCTACGAGATCACCAAGGTCGAGTGGCGCTAGATCTATTCCATTTCAAATGTGCAAGAGAGCCGCGTTTATCGACGCGGCTTTTTTGTTGCCGTAGCCCGGGTGGAGCCAACGGGTCGCGCGCGCCCCGTTGGCTCCGCCCGGGCTACGGGCTACAGACTACGGTTCACATCCCGTTAACAGGATTGTGAGTGGAACCGCTGTCGCATTTCCCTCGTCTGCGACACGTACACTTGATTATGCTTCATAACTATCGCGAGGGGACATTCCGGCAACGGCGCCAGTTTTTTGGTTCGACACAAGGAACTGCGCGCGCAGTTCTGCGTATCGAGCTGACCGGCTGTGGGCAGCGGCACTCCATCGCGAGACGACCATCGGCCGCGGACAATGCCCGCGGTCATCCACCAGAGGGGGTAGAACATGGACCAGATTTTCTCGAAATGGCAGCCGCTCGCGCTCAGCCTGTTTCGCTTCGTCACCGGGCTATTGCTGTTTCAGTACGGCGTCGCCAAGATCTTCAAATATCCGGCGATCCCCTATTTCGCCGACATCCCGCCGCTGATCATGGTCGCCGGCCTCCTCGAGCTCGTGCTCGGCGCGCTACTGATGATCGGCCTGTTCACGCGGGTGTCCGCGTTCATCCTGTCGGGCGAGATGGCCTTCGCCTACTTCCTCGGGCACATGTTCAAGAACCCGGCCGCGCCGGTGTTTCTCCCGCTGCTCAACAATGGCACCGCAGCGATCCTGTTCTGCTTCGCCTGCCTCTATCTCGCAACCTCCGGCGGCGGCCCCATCAGCATCGACGCCGCAAGGAAGAAGTAGCCTCATTTTCGTAGCCCGGGTGGAGCGGCAGCGTAACCCGGGGGCCGCTCGTAAACACTGACGCAGGTGTCCCGGGTTGCGCGTTCCGCTCCACCCGGGCTACCGATCGCCATCGCCGCCTCACCCCGCCGCTTTCACATCCAGCGGCACGGCGGCCTCATATTTCGAATTATGCAGCACCAGCGATGTCCTGACATTGCGCACGTGAGGCGCAGCGGTGAGGTGGGTGACGAAGTTCTGGAACGTCGCCATGTCAGGGGCGACGCATTTCAGGATGAAATCCACCTCGCCCGACAGCATCCAGCATTCCCGCACCAAGGGTTCCTTGCGCACGAAATCCTCGAACGCGCGCAGATCCGCATCCGCCTGGCTCGACAGGTGCACCGCGGCAAACACCGTCACATCGAAGCCGAGCCGCTGGGGATCGAGCAATCCGCGATAGCCCAGGATATAGCCCGCTTCCTCCAGCGCCCTGACGCGGCGCAGGCAAGGCGGCGGCGAAATGCCGACGCGCTTGGCCAATTCCACATTTGTGATTCGGCCATCGGCCTGGATTTCGGCAAGAATTTTGAGATCAATCTCGTCAAGGTTCTTAGACACGCGGGTCTGGTTCCCAAGAGCTTGGAGGATTTGGTGGTTCTGACGGCAACTCTCATAGCCCAGTCGGCTCGACAGCCGCAATTTTATTGCGCGTGCAGTGCAGGATTTGATGCGGTTCCGGGGAAAAATCGCTGATATGGATTGCAATTCTTGCATAGCTACCCAGATATAATAGAGTTGGGTTTGACTTTGGCGGCGCCGCCGCGATGCCTTTCCAGGCGCTTTCCGCACAAGTCCTGACAAAATCGCCCTGAGAAGGGATTCGCCTATGCCTGCTCCTATCCATGCCAAGGTCGTCATCATCGGGTCCGGTCCGGCCGGCTACACCGCGGCGATCTACGCGGCGCGGGCGATGCTGGAGCCGGTGCTCATCCAGGGCATCCAGCCGGGCGGGCAGCTCACCATCACCACCGATGTCGAGAACTATCCGGGCTTCGCCGACGTGATCCAGGGCCCATGGCTCATGGAACAGATGGAGAAGCAGGCCGCGCATGTCGGCACCAAGATCGTCACCGATCTCGTCAACAAGCTTGACCTATCGCAGCGGCCGTTCCGCCTGACCTGCGACTCTGGCGATGTCTATCTCGCCGAGACCGTCGTGCTCGCCACCGGCGCGCAGGCCCGCTGGCTCGGGCTGCCGTCGGAAGAGACGTACAAGGGCTTCGGCGTTTCGGCCTGTGCAACCTGCGATGGCTTCTTCTATCGCGGCAAGAAGGTCGTCGTGGTCGGCGGCGGCAACACCGCGGTCGAGGAAGCGCTGTTCCTCACCAACTTCGCCTCGCAGGTCACCATCGTGCATCGCCGCGATCATTTCCGCGCCGAGCGCATCCTGCAGGATCGCCTGTTCAAGCATCCGAAGATCAAGGTGGTCTGGGACAGCGCCATTGACGAGATCCGCGGCGCCGAGAACCCGACCAAGGTCACCCATGTACGCTTGAAGAACGTCAAGACCGGCGCACTGACCGAAGTGCCGGCCGACGGCGTCTTCATCGCCATCGGTCATGCGCCTGCGACAGATCTCGTCAAAGGCCAGATCAAACTCAAACCCTCCGGCTATGTCGAGGTGGCGCCCAATTCGACTGCGACCTCCGTGCCCGGGCTGTTTGCCGCCGGCGACGTGGCGGACGAAACCTATCGCCAGGCGGTGACGGCCGCCGGCCTCGGCTGCATGGCAGCGCTCGAGGCCGAACGCTTCCTGGCTTTGCGCGCGAGCGATCGCGCGGCGGCGGAATGATCATGGCTAGAACACGCGATGGATTTACGGACATGGACTGGGACAAGCTGAAGGTGTTTCACGCAGCGGCGGAAGCGGGAAGCTTCACGCATGCCGGCGAGCAGCTTGGCCTCTCGCAGTCGGCGGTCTCCAGGCAAGTCAGCGCGCTGGAGCAGGAGCTTTCGGTCTCGCTGTTTCACCGCCACGCTCGCGGCCTGATCCTCACCGAGCAGGGCGATCTGCTGTTCCGCACCGCCCATGACGTCTTCATGCAGTTGCAGGCGGCACGGGCAAAGCTCACCGACAGCCGGGAGCGGCCGAGCGGCGACCTCAAGATCACGACGCCGCCGGCGCTCGGCATCAACTGGCTGATTCCGCGGCTCGACGAATTCACCCAGCTCTATCCGGACATCCGGATCTCGCTGATCGTCACCGACGAGGATCTCGATCTCTCGATGCGCGAAGCCGATGTCGCGATCCGCACCCGCAAGCCGACGCAGCCGGACCTGATCCAGCGCAAGCTGTTCTCGATCGGCTTCCACGCCTATTGCTCGCCGGAATACATCAAGCGCTTCGGCACGCCGCGCACGCTCGACGACCTCGACTCGCACCGCATCATCATGCTCGGCGATTCCCAGGTCCCGACGCATCTGCAGAACCGCGCCTGGCTGATCGATGCCGGCCGCAATGGCTCGGGTCCGCGCGAGCCCTACTTCAAGGTCAATAACATCCTGGGGTTGGTGCGCGCCTGTCAGCAGGGCCTCGGCATCGCTGCGCTGCCGGATTACCTGGTCGAGGAAGACAGCCGCCTGGTGCAGTTGTTCGGCGAGTCCGACTCGATCCAGCTCGACACCTACTTCGTCTATCCTGAAGAGCTGAAGACGGTGGCGCGCGTGCAGGTCTTCCGCGACTTCGTGGTCAGCAAGGCGCAGCGCTGGCCCTCGTAATCGGCTGTTTTCATAGAGGCCCCGGACTCCGCATGTCTGACATGCGGCTCGGACGGTTGCTGCATGGCACTGATGGGGATCATACTGCTCATGCGCTGAGCGGTCGCGCTACGCTTATGTCCCCCTCCTCCAGTGGTGCGGAAGCTCAGTAATCCCTCTTGGAAGGTGATTGTGTCGGCCTCACGTGGCCAATACCTTAAGCCGGGCTCGATCGAGCCCGGCTTCTTTTCGCCCTCTGCCCTCAACCGTGCATTGACAACCTCCGGCTGTCCCAGCAGTATCGCGACATGATCACGAATTCGTGCGCAGCTCTGTCGTCGAAAAAAGCTCCCCATGCGGGGAGCCGAGATCGACGCGCGCGATAGAGTTAAATCGACCGAACCGATCCCGAAGACCCCGCCGCCTGGACGGGGTTTTTTATTGGTCCCGTCTCCGGCGTTTCACGCACCCCAAGGAGAAGGACCATGACTGATCTATCCGACCCATTGCAGGGCCTGTGGCTGCCCCTGATCACGCCATTTCGCGACGGCAAGCTCGACGAGCCGTCGCTGCGCCGTCTGGTACGGCACTACGCGAGCGGCCCGGTCGACGGGTTGATCCTGGGCGCCACGTCAGGCGAAGGCATGTCACTCGACATCAGCGAGTTCGAACGGCTCGTGGCGCTGGTACGGGCGGAGATCAACGATATCAGGCGCTATTTGCCGATCTGTCTCGGCCTCTCCGGCGCCAGCACCGCCAAGATCAAGGATGTGCTGGACGAGACGGCGGCCTGGCCGATCGACTTCTACCTGATCGCGAGCCCCTACTACGTCAGGCCGTCGCAGCGCGGCCTGCTGCAGCATTTCACCGCGTTGGCCGACCACGCTTCGTGGCCGCTGTTGATCTACAACATCCCCTACCGGACCGCAGTCAACATCACCAACGAGACGCTGCTCGCGCTCGCCGAACATCCGAACATCGTCGGCATGAAGGATTGCTGCGCCGACCGCGCGCAATCGATCGACTTCCTGAAGCGGCGTCCTGCCGGCTTCCGCGTGCTCACGGGCGAGGACGCGCAATATTTCGACGCGCTCAGCGACGGCGCCGACGGCGCGATCCTGTTGTCCGCACATGTCGAGACGGACGCGTTCGCCTCGGTGCGATCGCTGCTGAAGCAGGGCAAGCGCGATGCCGCATTAGCAGCCTGGCAAGGCATTTCCGAGCTGACACGCCTGTTGTTCGTCGAACCGAGCCCGGCACCGACCAAGCATTGGCTGTGGCGCACGGGATTGATCGACAGCGCGGAAGTGCGGCTGCCGATGGTGGAGGTAAGCGCGGAGCTTGCAGCGCGCCTGGATCGCGAGATCGAACAGCGGGCAGCGGCTTCGCTCGCAAGCGCGTAGCCCTCTTCTCCTTCCCCCTGAAAGGGGGAAGGTCGGGATGGGGGTCAAGCCGCGGGCGCAGGTGCAAGTGGGGAGAGATGATCCCCACCCGGCTTGCGCTGACGCGCAAACCGACCTCCCCTTTTCAAGGGGAGGTGTAGGCGCGCCATCAATCCAGCTTCGCCCTTGCGAGCCTCAGTGCGTTGCCGATGACGCTGACGGAGGACAGCGCCATCGCGGCGGCGCCGATCATCGGCGACAGCAGGATGCCGAACACCGGATAGAGCACGCCGGCCGCGATCGGCACGCCGGCGGCGTTGTAGATGAACGCGAACATCAGGTTCTGGCGGATGTTGCGCATGGTCGCGACCGACAGCCGCCGCGCCCGCACCAGTCCGCGGAGATCGCCGGTGAGCAGCGTCACGCCGGCGCTCTCGATCGCGACGTCGGTGCCGCCGCCCATGGCGATGCCGACATCGGCGGCGGCCAGCGCCGGCGCGTCATTGACGCCGTCGCCGACCATCGCGACGTTGCGGCCCTCGCCGCGCAGCCGCTGCACCACCTCGCTCTTGCGCTCCGGCAACACGCCCGCCTCGACCTCGTCGATGCCGAGCCGTTTCGCCACCGCGCGCGCGGTGGTCGCATTGTCGCCGGTCAGCATCACGACGCGCAGGCCGTCGCCGCGCAACGCCGCCAGTGCGTCCCTGGCGGACGGCTTGATCGGATCGGCGATCGCGATCACACCGGCCGCACGCCCATCGACCGCGACATAGATCGCAGTCGCGCCGTCCTGCCGCGCGGTCTCCGCCGCCGCGTCTAACGCGCTGGTTGCGATCTTCAATTCGCCCATCAGCATGGCATTGCCGAGCGCGACCTGCTTGCCTTCGATCGTGCCGCTCGCGCCCTTGCCGGACGGCGAGGTGAAGCCGCTGACCTCGGCGAGCACAAGCTGGCGCTCCTTGGCGGCATTCAGGATCGCCAGCGCCAGCGGATGCTCGCTGCCGCGCTCGACGCTTGCCGCAAGGCGCAGCAGTTCGGTCTCGTCGAACTCCTTCGAGGCGATCACACCGACCACTTTCGGCTTGCCCTCGGTGAGCGTGCCGGTCTTGTCGAGCACCAGCGTGTCGATGCTCTCCATCCGCTCCAGCGCCTGCGCGTCGCGGATCAGGATGCCCGAATGCGCCCCGCGCCCGACGCCGACCATGATCGACATCGGCGTGGCGAGCCCGAGCGCGCAGGGGCAGGCGATGATCAGAACAGTGACGGCCGCGACCAGGCCGAAGGTGAAGCGCGGCTCGGGCACGAACACCGCCCAGGCGGCGAAGGCCAGCACCGCGACCGCGATCACTGCGGGCACGAACCAGCCGGCGACGCGATCGGCGAGCCGCTGGATCGGCGCGCGCGACCGCTGCGCCTTCGCGACCATGTCGACGATCCGCGCCAGCATGGTGGCGCGGCCGATCTTCTCGGCGCGCATGACGAAGCCGCCGCTCTGGTTCACGGTGCCGCCGATCACGCGGTCGCCCTCGTTCTTGGAGACCGGCATCGATTCCCCAGTGACCATGGATTCGTCGAGCACGGCGCGGCCTTCGATGACGATACCGTCGACCGGCACCTTCTCGCCCGGACGCACGCGCAGGCGATCGTCGACCGCGATCGCCTCGATCGCGACGTCCTCGTCGCCATGCTCGGTGATGCGCCGCGCCGTCTTCGGCGCCAGCCCGAGCAGCGCGCGGATCGCGCCCGAAGTCTGCGCGCGCGCCCGCAACTCGAGCACCTGTCCGAGCAGCACCAATACCGTGATCACGGCAGCCGCTTCGAAATAGACCGCGACCTGGCCGTGCATGTCGCGGAAGGCCGGCGGGAACAGATGCGGCGCCAGCGTGCCGACCACGCTGTAGACATAGGCGACGCCGACGCCCATCGCGATCAGCGTGAACATGTTAAGATTGCGCGTCACGACCGACTGCCAGCCGCGCACGAAAAACGGCGCGCCGGCCCACAGCACCACCGGCGTCGCCAGCGCGAACGAGATCCAGTTCGCCCATCCCATCGGCACCAGTTCGATGCCGAAGGCGTGGCCAGCCATTTCGATCGCGAACACCGGCAGCGTCAGCACCAGCGCGATCCAGAACCGGCGCGTCATGTCGACGAGCTCCGGATCGGGCTTGTCGTCGAGCGTCACCTCTTCCGGTTCGAGCGCCATGCCGCAGATCGGGCAGGAGCCCGGTCCAACCTGCCTCACTTCCGGATGCATCGGGCAGGTGTAGATCGTGCCGGCCGGGAGCGCCGGCTCGCTCTCGCGGGGCTTCAGGAATTTCTCCGGCTCGGTCGCAAACCGTTCGCGGCAGCGCGCGCTGCAGAAGACATAATCCTCGCCCTTGTGGCTGAAGCGATGCTTGGCGGTGGCCGGATCGACCTTCATGCCGCAGACGGGATCGGTCGCGAGCGCGCCGTTGTCTGCTGCGGCGCCATGCTTGCCGCCGCAGCAGCTAGCCACTGGGGCGCCGTGATGATGATGCGCGTGTCCCTCATGCGCGTGACCGTGACCTGCCTCTGCCATGGCGAACTCTTCCCGGCCGAACTCCGGCCCTTGAACTTGATACCCTATGGGGGTATATGAACCCTATGCGTGACGAGATCAAGAGTTCCTGCCTGAAACGGCTGAAACGAATCGAAGGCCAGATCCGCGGCCTCGCCAAGATGGTCGAGGACGACCGCTATTGCATTGACGTGGTGACCCAGATCGGCGCCGCACGCGCCGCGCTGCGGCGGGTCGAGGAGGAAGTCCTGCGCGACCACGTCGCCCATTGCGTCGAGCACGCGATCTCCTCCGGCGACAAGGCCGACCAGCGCCGCAAGATCGCCGAGTTGATGGATGTGATCGGCCGCGCTGATCGGTGATGCTCTCGCTTCCCCTCGAACAGCATGAATCGCGGCAGACCCCATCCCAGCCTTCCCCCTTTTAGGGGGAAGGAGCGCAGCGGGTCAGCGGCTGCGTGGTCACCCCTTGAAAAGGGGAGGTCGGTTTGCGCGTCAGCACAAACCGGGTGGGGATCAGTTCTCTCCACACGCGCAAAAAGAGGCCGCCGCGCGGTGGTTAATCCGCGGTAGCACCTGTGGTCAAATGCAAGCGAAACTGCGAGCGGAACCTTAAAAGGCTTCAGCTATCCATCGCCCCGCCAAAGAATATGGGGCGCATCGTGCACAAAGAATTTGATCCAGTTTTAGACCATCAAGGATTTACGACCGGCGACATCCTCTGGGCGCTCGGCATCTGGTCGGTGATCCTTACTTTATCACCAGTCATCATCTTCTACATGCTGATGGTGGCGTAAACGCCACCACGCACTCCGTCATTCCGGGGCATCGCGTAGCGATGAGCCCGGAATCCATTTCGCCGCGAAATCTGCGGATAAATGGATTCCGGGTTCACGCTTCGCGTGCCCCGGAATGACGACGAAGGCTGATCACGAACAACCAACCACCAACAAAAACGCGCGGGGGGCCGCGCGCTTTTGTCAGTCTGGAAGGCCTGTCGTGATCAGGCCGCCTGCTTGTGCATCGCGCCGCTTGCCGATGCCGCGCCGCGGATCGCCTTGATCGAACGTTCGATCGCGGCCCACAGCCGGCCGATCTCGGCGGCCGCGCGCCCCTCGGCATCATATTCGCGGGCGCCTTCACCATGGCTCAGCGCCATCAACAGATCGGCGCGATTGGTGATCTGTCCGCTCCAAACCGGTGCACGGAATTTCGCCAGCGACTCGCGCGCGATCGTGACGATCGGGCTCTCCGCGCCATCGCGCTGAGCCGGCGCGCCGTTGATCACGACCGCATAGGGCTTGCGCGTTGAACGGCAGGTCTGGATCGTTTCCTGCACCGCATTGACGTCGAACACGCCAGGCCGCGCCGGAATGATCACCATGGTCGCATTCTTGATGGCATCGTCGACGACGGCCGACAGGTTCGGCGGCGTGTCGATGAACACCCACTCGATCCCGTCGCGCTTGGCCGCAGCCACGATGCCGCTCACGGAATTGACGGCGGCCTTGATCGGCGGTTCGTTGGTGCCGCGCAGCTTGTGCCACAGCGTCAGCGAGCCCTGCGGATCCGCGTCGATCAGCAGACAAGGCTTGGTCGATTTGTGTACATGGGCAGCCAGGTGAGCAGCCAGGGTGCTTTTGCCCGAGCCCCCCTTACGCGAAGCAAAAACAATCACGTTCATTACGTTGGCCTCCAGATTGACCCCAGGCCACGAAAATGAATCAGCGTGGTGATTCGCGAAAGCAGAAATTTGCGGACAATGCGGCGTGAGCTGCAATTTGCCGGAAAATGTTGTTGTTTGAGTCACACCTTGCGGTGCACACAACCAGAAATAGAAGCGAATGCGCGTTTTTTCAGCGAATCACGGCACGTTTTTTGCGCGCTGGCGCTCGGTCCACTTGCGCTCAACCCATCCGAGAGTCCGCGCGGTCGGCTTTTGTAACACTGGCACGTCTTGCGCGAACAAAAGGAGTCCAAGCGGCAGCATCCAGAGCCCGAGCACCGGCAGGAAGCTGAAGACGCCGCCGAGCATCAGCAGAACGGCAAGCGGCATCCGCGCATAGCGCGACGACGGCTTGCGCAGCCACCCGACAAACCTTGCGGGCCGCGGCGGCAGCTTGCCTTCGAACCAGGCAAAGTGCCGGTCTATTTCCATCCTGTAACGTTCGCTCACCGGATTCTCCTCTGGCGAGAAGATGTTGACGAGCGAAAACGCCGCAAGGCGTCAGTCTGTCGCGCGTGCAGGACTTGAACCAGTGCTCGTCCGACTCGCGTTGCTTCGCGGTTCGCGATGTCGCACCTTAATCCGCGGACCTTGCGCGACGCCTGCGCTCCCGTCGTTCCTCCGAGTCGGAACTGAAGAACACGCGGCACGGCGGCGAGAGCTGCGCCTTGTTGCGGGCCATGCAGGCGGTGATCATGTCGACGTCCGGAATGAACGCGCTGCAGAGTCGCATCGCATCGGGCGAGCAAGCCTGCTGCTGCTCGGGCGTATAAGCGGCGCCGGGTCGCGGCAACATCGCGACGATCACCGTCGCGGTCAACAGCAAACCGAACCTGTAATAAGTGGAGCCGACAATCGTCATTGTTCCCCTCGTCATCGATCTGCGGAAATAGTCGATGAAGGCTATTGGATTGGCAAGCCAAGGTGACGGGAACATCACAGCCGAAGCGCGGCACGGCGTCAGCAGCAAGATGGCCAGAACAAGGAAGGATGATGGCTTGATGGAGTGATACAGGTGCCGGGATTGTAGCGGATGGACTTAGCTGCTGATAACGCTGAAGAAATTCTCCCCCGCGATCCGGCGTTTGCATCGGGCTCGGGTGTTGCGCAAAAGCTTCATCGCATGGCGAGTTTATGCAGACTCGTTCACTTGCTTAGGGATCATCTCACGTCCCGACTTCGATGAGGACACGCTCAGGCGACAAGCCGATGTCAGACGACGACGATGCCAGAGTGTTTGGCCTTCTCTTCCGGTTCCACATGAATGGTGATCCGCCTGTCCTCATCCTCAGCCCGCAATGCCGCTTCGAGACGGTCGCATATCTGGTGCGCCTCCGACACCGTCATCCGCCCGGGAACGACGAGGTGGAACTCAATGAACGTGACACGCCCCGCGTGGCGCGTGCGAACATCGTGAGCTTCCAGCGCGCCGGCCGCATGGTCGGCAATCGTCCGTCGAATCGCGTTCAACGTTGCCTCGGGCACCGCTTCATCCAGCAGGCCTCCGGCGGACTCCTTGAGGACGCCCCAGCCGGACCACAGGATTGTCGCAGCGACGATCAGGGCAAGTGCAGGATCGAGAAACTCCCATTTCATGACGAACGCGAGCGCAAGTCCGACCAGTATGCCGACGGATGAGATGACATCGGTCAGGAGATGTCGGCCGTCCGCAACGAGCGCCGGCGAGCGCATGCGCCGTCCCTGGACGATCAACACCCAGGCCCAGGTGGCGTTGACGATGCTGGCGAGCCCGTTCACGAGCAGCCCCTCCGGCACAACAGCCAGTTTTCTCGGGTGCAGGAAGCCGTCATACGCCTCGCGCACGATCAGGAGTGCAGCGATGATGATCATCACGCCTTCCAACACCGCACTGAAGTATTCGATCTTGTGATGCCCGAACGGATGATTGGCGTCGGCGGGCTTTGCCGAGATGCGGACCGCCCATAGTGCAACAACGGCCGTTACAACGTTGACGATGCTTTCGAGCGCGTCGGAGTAGAGCGCAATGGACCCGGTCAGCCAATACGCCAGGTATTTCAAACCGAGCACCAAAACGCTGACGAGAATGCTTCCTATCGCAACGTTCAGTGGCTTGTTCATCGCTCGGATCGTGTTGAGTGGTGGGCCACGTGCTGTACCGAGGCGACGGCAGGCTTGCAACTTCAATCGCGGCTCTCAGACGCGAATGAATTTCAGTTGCGCCCGACACACGCGGAGTGCTGCGCCACCATCAGGACAAGTATGATCGGCGCTACAGGAAGCGGGAGTCGACCTCTCCTGGGCCTAGCATTACAGTTGTAATTGACTGAGGATTCTGAATCCATGGGCAACCATGATTCGAAGATCGTGGACGCAGGC
>NZ_JBEGDB010000143.1:0-20432 GCF_043638955.1 Bradyrhizobium sp. 31Argb
AGGCTTCCTCCTAAAAGAAAGCCTTGAATCACGTTCAATCTGATTTGAGAATCCCAAGAGTCCACACGGCCTAGCGCATGATGAACTCACCGCTAGCCCCCGTTCGGATGCGCGGCGCCGGAGGCGAGCCGGCTTTTGGCTTCGCGCTCGGCCAGCACGGTGGCCTTGGTGTCGACGGTCGGCACCGCGGACATGCCCGGGCGCAACAGGCCCTTCAGCCTGATATCATCGAGCACGATCTTGACCGGCACGCGCTGCACGATCTTGGTGAAGTTGCCGGTCGCGTTGTCCGGCGGCGGTAGCGCGAATTCGAGCCCGCTCGCGGGCGACAGGCTGTCGACATGGCCGCGCAGCTTGGTGCCGCGGAAACTGTCGATCTCGACTTCGACCGGCTGGCCGTTGCGCACATTCGTGAGCTGCGTCTCCTTGAAGTTGGCGACGACATAGACGGCGTCGAGCGGCACGACCGCCATCAACTGCGTGCCGGCCTGAACATACTGTCCGACCCTGAGCGAGCGCGCGCCGACGGTGCCGTCGACCGGCGCGGTGATGCGGGCATAGCTGAGGTTCAACGATGCCTGCTGCTCCATCGCACGGGCACGGTCGAGCTGGGCGACCGCCTTGGCACGTTCGGTGGTGAGTACATCGACCTTGCGCTGGGCGGCGAGCAGGCCGGATCTGGAGTGCTGCAATTGCGCGTTGTTGGCACGAAGCGCGGCATCGGTCTGCTGCGCGCGCTGCACCGTGCCGGAGCCGGTCTTCATCAGCCCCTCGTAACGAGCCTGCTCTTCCTGCGCGAATTTCAGATTGGCTTCGGCGGCGGCGACGTCGGCGGTGCCTTGCTCGATAATCGGCTGCTGCAGCGCGAGCTGGGCATCGAGGTTGCGCACCGCGGCCTCGGAGGCGTCGACATCGGCATGGGCCTGGGCGAGCGCGGCGCGGAAATCGCGGTCGTCGATTTCGGCCAGCAACTGGCCGGCCGTGACCGGCTGGTTGTCGCCGACCAGCACCTGCGCGATGTACCCGGAGACCTTTGGCGAGACGATCGTGGAATCGGCCTTCACATATGCGTCATCGGTCGATTCGAGGTAGCGGCCGGTGGTGAGGTAGTCGTAGCCGAAATCGGCAATGCCGGCGATGCCGAGCACGGCAGCCAGCGCCAATGCCGCCCGCCTGACCGCCAGCCGCGACGGGCGCAGGCTTATTTTTTCTTTTGTATCAGTGACATAGGATGTCGTCGACATGGCTACCCCGCATGCGTTTAGGCGCGCCTCCTCACGCAGGAGGGCGCCAAATCCGTGGGGTAGATGCGATGTCTCCAGCGCTGTGATAATCCCGCAAAAACTGGAAGGATTATCCAGTGAGAGCAAACAATCGGGAACTCGCTCATGGACCGGTTGACCAGCCTGACGGCCTTTGTCCGGGTGGTGGATAGCGGCGGCTTTTCGGCCGCCGGGCGCCGCCTCAACATGTCCACGACGATGGTCAGCAACCACGTCCAGGCGCTGGAGGATCGGCTCGGCGTCCGGCTGCTCAACCGCACCACGCGCAAGGTGAGCCTTACCGAGGTGGGGCGCACCTATTACGACCGCTGCGTCCAGATCCTTGCCGACATCGAGCAGGCCGACGACATCGCGGGCGCGCTGCACTCGACGCCGCGAGGCACGCTGCGCGTCTATACCCATACCCACACGGTGCCGTATGTCGCGCCCGTCGTCGCCGAGTTCCTCAAGACTTATCCGGAGGTCAAAGTCGATCTCTCGATGGGCGAGCGCACGGTCGACATGATCGACGAGGGCTTTGACGTGGCTGTGCGCATGATCCGGCCGCCGGATTCAAGCCTGATCGTGCGCAGTCTCGCCACCTGGCGCCACGTGCTGTGCTGCTCGCACGACTATATCGAACGGCATGGAACGGTGCATGAGCTCGCCGAGCTCAGCGAGCGCGATTGCGTCCGCCATGTGAATTATCCTTACCAGGACGAGTGGCGGTTCATCGATCGCGGCGGCGCGCCGGCATCGGTGAAGGTGTCCGGCCGGTTCATCACCAACAGCGGCGAGGCGCTGCGCATGGCGGCGCTGCAGGGCGCCGGCATTTGCCTCGCTGCAGGGTTCATGGTTCACGGCGATCTCGAAGCCGGACGGCTGGTCCGCCTGCTGCCGGAATACCGGCCCGTCGAGCTTTCGCTGAATGCGGTCTATCCGCACCGCCATCATCTATCGGCGAAGGTGCGGACCTTCATCGACATGCTGGTCGACCACAGCGCCGAGCAGCGGAAGCTGATCGACCCGTATTCGTGATGCCGCAATCGCCGGGTTGGTAGGGTGGGCAAAGCGCAGCGTGCTCACCATTCACGGCGTGCTCGGAATGGTGGGCACGCTGCGCTTTGCCCACCCCACAATTCGTCGCTCTTTTCGTATTTGCCCGTTCGCGCACCGCCGTCTGATATGAGATGATGGCGCAGCGCGCCGCAATCCAATAAATTGCCGGTGACCGGAGGGCAGGAGGGAGCAGCATGTTTGCGCTGAAGCGGGTGTCATTGCGCCGAATCATGACGCCGCTTGCCGTGATGCTCGCCTGCCTGATCGCGCCGCTGCCGGCCGCAGGCTTCGGACCGCCACCGAATGCGCCGCTGTCGATGGAAAAGCTCTCGCGTCTCGACGACTTCCTTACCGAGCAGAGCGCGACCGGAAAGATTCCTGGCGCGGCGCTGCTGATCCAGCGGCATGGCAAGCCGATCTATTTCAAATGCTTCGGCAAGCGCGACGTCGAAGCGAACATCGACATGACCACGGATACGATCTTTCCGCTGCATTCGGTGACGAAGACCGTCACCAGCGTGGCGGCGATGATCCTGATCGACCGCGGCAAGATCGCGCTCGACGATCCCGTCAGCAAATACATCCCCTCCTTTGCCAACATGAAGGTCGGCGTCGAGCGCAAGGACGAGTCGGGCCGCCCGGTGCTCGATCTGGTGCCGCTGGTCCGTCCGATCACGATCGAGGATCTGTTGCTGCATACTTCGGGCATCACCTACGGCTTCTATGGCACGGGGCTGGTGAAGGCGGCCTATGACGGCATCTATCTCGGCGATTTCGACAATGCCGAATTCGCCGCGCGGATCGCGAAGCTGCCGCTCGCCGAGCAGCCGCGCACATTATGGGACTACGGTCATTCGATCGATGTGCTCGGCCGCGTCATCGAGGTCGCATCGGGGCAATCGCTCTATGAGTTCGAGAAGACGGCGCTGTTCGAGCCGCTCGGCATGACCACGACCAAATATTTCCTGACCGATCCGGCGGAGCGCGCCCGCTACGCGCGGCGGCTGCGCAGTGACGAGCGTGTCGAGCGCAATCCGCTCGACGTCACGCGTTGGGAATCCGGCGGCGGCGGCCTGGTGTCGACGGTAGCCGACATGGCGCGTTACGGCCAGATGCTGCTCAATGGCGGCACGCTGGATGGCAAGACCATCCTCGGCCCGAAAACCTTTAAGGCGATGACGACTGACCATATCGGGCCGGGATCGGGCGTCGCCCGCAACTTTTTCTATTATCCTGGCGACGGCTTTGGCTTCGGCTACGGGTTCGGCATCCGCACCGATGCCGGCAACGCCGTGCCGCCTCCGCCGGGCTCGCCCGGCGAGATCAAGTGGGACGGCGCGTCGGGGGCGTATATCGTCGTCGACCCGGCCCAGGACATGTTCTTCGTGCTGCTCTTGAACGCGCCCTCCGGGCGATGGCACGTTGAGGTCAACGTCAAGAAGATCGTTTACGACGCATTCGAAAAGTGATCGAACAGAAATCTGATCCGGAACGGCCCCGATGCTGCGCAAGACCGATGGAACCGATCAAAGCGCAATCGCGACGACCCGCATCGTTGCGCTCGACCGCGCGCGCACCTTCATCATCCTGTTGGTGCTGATCCATCATTCGGTGGTGAACTACACTCATTTCGGCAGCGGCGACAAAGCGCGCTGGCTCGGCTTCGATCTCGTCGTGCTGTTCAACGACAGTTTCTTCATGGCCTGCATGTTCCTGATCTCGGGCCTGTTCGTACACGACAGCCTGACGCGCCGGGGAGGAGCGAATTTCATCGCCAGCCGCACCTGGCGCCTCGGCATTCCCTATCTGGTATCGATCTTCGTGCTAATGCCGGTGGCCTATTATCCGACCTTCCTGCGCTATCATCTGCCTGATACCACCGATTTCAATTTCTTCCATTTCTGGTGGCACACGCTCACCATCGGGCCGTGGCCGTCGGGACCGGCGTGGTTCTTGTGGGTGCTGCTCGCGTTCAATATTCTGACCGTCGCCGTATGGTCGCTCGGGCCGCGGCTGCTCAAGGGCTTGGGCCAGGTGATCTTCGTGACGCGCAACCGGCCGATGACGGTGTTCGCCGCATTCCTGATGGTCTCGCTCGTCTCCTACGTGCCGATGCGCCTGATCTTCGGTGATGCGAGCTGGCTCGAGCCGGGCGGTTATCCGCTGCCGATCCAGACCAGCCGCATCTTGCTCTATGCCGCCTATTTCTTCACCGGCGTCGGCATCGGCGTGGTCAGCCTGCGCAGGGGCATTTTCGCGGAAGACGGCGAAGTGGCGAAGCGCTGGCTGCTGTGGCTTGGCTACGCGCTCGCGTTCTACGGCGCGATCCTGTTCCTGGTCTACGCTCACCACAACTGGATCGATTTCAACAATCCGCCGACGTGGTGGGAAGTGGCTTACGCCTTTGCTTTCGCGCTGTTCAGCGCGGCGATGGCGTTCGCGCTGCCGGCAACCTTCCTGCGTTTCGCAAAGGCCAAATTACCCATGTTAGATGCCATGCAGCCATCGGCTTATGGCATCTATCTCCTGCACTACATCTTCATCATCTACCTGCAATACCTGGTCTACGACCGTGCCTGGCCGGCCGGCGTGAAGGCCGCCATCGTGTTCGCCGGTACGCTCGCGGCAAGCTGGGCGCTGACGATGGCGCTGCGCAGGATCCCGATCGTGGCGCGGATGATCTAGTACCGTAGCCCGGGTGGAGCGGAACGCGGAACCCGGGACATCTGCATCAGCGGTTACGAGTTTCCCCGGGTTACGCTGACGCTCCACCCGGGCTACGAGGCTGTTTCCCCAAGTGCTGAGATGAAGCTCGCTCGCGCAACGCAGCAATGTCGAAATGTGCTTGGCTCAGCAACGATCCACTGGTTACAGCGTTTCCAGTCACGAGCCGGCGCGAGGTCGCCGGCGAGCCTGGAGTTAGAATCCTGCGATGTGGTTGTTGTTGCTGCTGCCGTTCGTCGGCCTGTTGTGGGTGCCCTTCTATAATTTCATGGAACCGTCGCTGTTCGGCTTTCCCTTCTTCTACTGGTATCAGCTCGCCTGGGTGCCGATCACTTCACTCTTGATCTGGCTGGTGTACCGCGGCCGCAAGCCTGACGAAGCCTGAGGACGCGCGTCATGGCCGATCAGATCGAATGGATTCCGCTTTCCGTCTTCGTTTTCTTCTTTGCGCTCGTCACCGTCATGGGCCTCATGGCGGCGCGCTGGAAATCCGGCGCCACCAGCGAGCATCTCGATGAATGGGGGCTCGGTGGCCGGCAATTCGGCACCTGGATCACCTGGTTCCTCGTCGGCGGCGACTTCTATACTGCCTACACCATCATCGCCGTGCCCGCGCTGGTGTATGCTGTCGGCGCCTATGGCTTCTTTGCGCTGCCTTACACCATCATCGTCTATCCCTTCGTGTTCGCGGTGATGCCTCTGTTGTGGAAAGTGGCGCATGCCAAAGGCTACGTCACCGCTGCTGACGTCGTGCACGGCACCCATGAATCGCGCGCGCTCGAATTCGTCGTCGCGCTCACCGGCATCGTCGCGACGATGCCCTATATCGCGCTGCAGTTGATCGGCATGGGCGTCGTGATCAAGGCGATGGGACTAACCGGCGAACTGCCGCTCGTCGCGGCCTTCGTCATCCTTGCGCTCTATACCTATAGTTCCGGCCTGCGCGCGCCGGCGCTGATCGCCTTCGTCAAGGACGTGATGATCTATATCGTCGTGCTGGTGGCGGTCGTAGTGGTGCCGGCGAAGCTCGGCGGTTACGCCGCAGTGTTCGCCGCCGCGAATGATGCCTTCACGGCAAAGGGCGGCGCCACCGGCCTGATCCTGAAACCGTCGCAGATGCTCCCTTACGCGACGCTCGCGCTCGGCTCGGCGCTCGCGGCCTTCATGTATCCGCACACGCTGACCGGCATCTTTGCTTCCAAATCTGCCGAGACGATCCGCAAGAATGCGATCCTGCTGCCGGCCTATACGCTGCTGCTCGGCCTGATCGCGCTGCTTGGCTACATGGCCCATGCCGCGCACATCCAGGTGTCCTCGCCGAACGACGTGGTGCCGATGCTGTTCAAGGCGCTGTTCCCGTCCTGGTTCGCAGGCTTCGCCTTCTCGGCGATCGCGATCGGCGCTTTGGTGCCGGCGGCGGTGATGAGCATCGGCGCCGCCAACCTCTTCACGCGCAATATCTGGAAGTCCTACATCAATCCAGACATCACCCATGCCGGCGAGGCATCGGTGGCGAAGATCGCCTCGCTGGTGGTGAAGGTCGGCGCGTTGGCCTTCATCCTGTTCCTGCCGACGCAATATGCGCTCGACCTGCAACTGCTCGGCGGCCTCTGGATCATGCAGATCCTGCCGGCGCTGGTGTTCAGCCTGTTCACACGCTGGTTCCGCGCCGAAGGGTTGCTGCTCGGTTGGGCGGCCGGGATCGGCTGGGGATCATGGACGGCGTGGAGCAATGGGCTGAAGCCGCTGGCAACGATCAGCTACGGTGGCGATAGCTACAGCTTCTATGTCGGGCTCGGCGCGCTGATCCTCAACATCGCCGTTGCGGCGATCGCGACGGTGGTGGTCACCTGGCTGTCACCGGCGGCTCAACGCGACGCCCCGGCGCGATCCTGACGCAGCGCCGACAGGCGCGCGACCTCCACCTTCACCTTGGCGATTGCGGCGTCCTTCACCGGGCCGTAGCCGCGGATTTCCATCGGTGCTCTGGCAATCGTGAGGATGTCGGGCATCCGTCGCGCATCGAGCCTGCCGAGCATGGCATCGATCTGTCCCTCATACCAAGCGATGAGGTCGCGCTCCGCGCGGCGCTCGGCGGTGTAGCCGAAGACGTCGAACGGCGTGCCGCGCAGCGTCTTCAGGCGCGCAAGGATCTTCAGAGGCGTCCTGATCCATGGGCCGAAGCTGCGCTTGCGTGGCCGGCCGCGCGCGTCCTTGCTTGCCGGCAGGAATGGCGGCGCCAGATGATATCTCACCGAGAAGTCGCCTTCGAACTGCTGGCGCAATTCGTCGAGGAAGCCGGTCTCCATGTGAAGCCGCGCCACCTCATACTCGTCCTTGTAGGCCATCAGCTTGAACAAAGCGCGCGCGACTGCGTCCGTCAGCGCCTCGGTTCCCAGCGAAGCTTCCGCATCCTGCACACGCTTCACCATTTTCCGGTAGCGCGCGGCATAGGCTGCATCCTGGTAGGCCGTCAGAAAGTCGGCGCGGCGCGCAATCGTCTGATCAAGCGTTTCCGCTTCGATCATTCTCGCATTATCCGCGCCGGGCAGGAAGTTCGGATCGGCGCTGGCGATGCGTCCCCAGGCAAAGGCCTGCTTGTTGCGTTCGACGGCGACGCCGTTGAGCTCGATCGCGCGGAGCAGCGCGTTCAGCGAGACCGGGACCAGTCCCTGCTGCCAGGCGAAGCCGAGCATGATGATGTTGGCATAGACGGTATCGCCGAGCAGCCGCTCGGCCAGCGCATTGGCGTCGATCGCGCCGAGATGACCGCAGCCGATCACGTTCTCGATGGCGCGCAGGCGGGCTGATGCAGCAAGGTCCGCATCGCGGAAGCGAACGACGTCGCCGGTCGGCATCTCCGCGCTGTTCATCGCGGCGCGCATGCCCTTCCGATAGGTGCCCGACGCCTTGGCAGAGGAACTGACGACGACATCGCAGCCGATCAGCGCGTCGGCCGCGCCCTGGTCGATGCGAACCTGGTGCAGTTCGTCTGGGCTCGACGCGATGCGGATGTAGCTCAGCACTGGCCCGAACTTCTGCGCAAAGCCGGTGAAATCGAGCACCGAGACGCCGCGGCGCTCAAGATGCGCGGCCATGCTGATCAGCGCACCCACGGTGATGACGCCGGTGCCGCCGACGCCGGTCACGAGGAGATCATAGGGACGATCGAGCGGTGCAAGCGGCGACAGGGGCAGCATGGCGGCACGCGCCTGTGGATCGATGCTGCTCGCAGACTTCGCACGGCGCTTGGCGCCTTCCACGGTGACGAAGCTCGGGCAGAAGCCGTTGAGGCAGGAGAAATCCTTGTTGCAGGTGGAGAGATTGATGCGGCGCTTGCGGCCGAACGGCGTCTCCTTCGGCTCGACGCTGAGGCAGTTCGATTCGACCGAGCAGTCGCCGCAACCTTCGCAGACGAGGTCGTTGATATAGGCAAAGCGGGGCGGGTCTTCGATCTGGGCGCGCTTGCGCCGGCGGCGTTTTTCGGTGGCGCAGGTCTGCTGGTAGATCAGCACGGAGACGCCGGGAATTTCGCGCAGCTCGCGTTGCACGGCATCCATCTCCTCGCGCGGATGGATGGTGACGCCGATGGGGAAGTCGGCGGGCGCAAACTGCGAGGGAGCATCCGAGACCAGCGCGATCCGCGACACGCCTTCGGCGCGGACGCTGTGGGCGATGGCATGCACGCTCACGGGCCCGTCGACCGGCTGGCCACCGGTCATGGCAACCGCGTCGTTGAACAGGATCTTGTAGGTGATGTTGGCGCCGGCCGCGACGGCCTGGCGGATCGCCATCGATCCGGAGTGATAATAGGTGCCTTCGCCGAGATTCTGGAAGATGTGCTTGTTGCCGGTGAAGCGCGACGATGCCGCCCAGTTGACACCTTCGCCGCCCATCTGGATCAAGGACGAGGTCTCGCGGTCCATCCAGCTCGCCATGAAATGGCAGCCGATGCCGGCGAGCGCCTTCGATCCCTCGGGCACTTTGGTCGAGGTGTTGTGCGGGCAGCCGGAGCAGAAATAGGGTGTGCGCGTTGCGCCCGCGACCGTGATGACGCGCTGTGCATCGGGCGCGAGCGCGGCGGTGCGCTTCGCAAGATCGAGGCCGGGGAAGATTGGGTCGAGGCGCCGCGCCAGCACGTCGGCGAGCGCGCGTGGCGACAATTCGCCGATCCATGAGATCAGGCGCGCGCCGGTCTCGTCATGCTTGCCGACCATCCACTCCGGCTTCGAGCCCGGATAGTCGTAGAAATATTCCTTGAACTGGCTTTCGATGATACCGCGCTTCTCCTCCACCACGAGGATCTCGCGTTTGCCCTTCACGAACTCCATCGCATCGTGCAGCGCGAGCGGCCAGACCATGCCGACCTTATAGATATCGATGCCGAGGCGGCGGCAGGCGGCCTCATCGAGGCCTAGCAGCCGCAGCGCTTCCATCAGGTCGAGATGCGCCTTGCCGGTCGTGACGATGCCATAGGTCGCATGCGGGATGTCGTAGATGTGGCGGTCGATCGGGTTGGCTTTTGCAAAGGCGTAGACCGCGTGCTTCTTTGCTTCCAATCGCTCCTCGATCTGCGGACCTGGAAGATCGGGCCAGCGATAGTGCAGGCCGCCGGGCGGCGGCGTGAAATCGGGGGCGCGAAAAGCGCGCGGCGGGCGCAGTGCAACGGAGGCGCCGGATTCGACGATCTCCGAGATCGCCTTGAAGCCGACCCACATGCCGGAGAAGCGGCTCAGCGCGTAGCCGTATTCGCCGAATTCGAGATATTCGGCGACGCTTGCCGGATGCAGCGTCGGCATGAACCAGCTCATGAAGGCGACGTCGGACTGGTGCGGCATCGAGGAGGAGACACAGCCATGATCGTCGCCCGCGACAACAAGCACGCCGCCATGCGGCGACGAGCCATAGGCATTACCGTGTTTCAGCGCATCGCCGGAACGGTCGACGCCCGGGCCCTTGCCGTACCAGAGGCCGAACACACCTTGCACGGTGCGATCGGGCTGGGTCTCGACCTGCTGCGAGCCGAGCACCGCGGTTGCCGCAAGGTCTTCGTTGACTGCGGGCAGGAATTCGATGCGCTCCGCCTTGAGGCGATCGGCGATGCGCCAGAGTTCGAGATCGACGCCGCCGAGCGGCGAACCGCGATAGCCGGAGATGAAGCCGGCGGTGTTGAGCCCCGCCGCGCGGTCGCGTTTCGCCTGGTCGAGCACGATGCGGACGATCGCCTGCGTGCCCGTGAGGAAGACGCGCCCGTGATCGCGTTCGTAGCGGTCGGAAAGCTGGTAGGTGTCGAGGGAGGAAATGGCGTCCATGGCCGGCCTCGCGCATCGGATTCGAGTCCCTCGACGGTAATCCCGTCGGTCTGGCAAGTGTTACCTATTCATCCCAAAAACGCGCCGAAAATCGGTAGAATTTTGTAGGGAGCTATGATTTTTGGTGGAGCTTACCAAACGGAGATGCCCTCATGGTCGAAGAGCAGGACGAACGCATCCTCACTGAGCTGCAGAAGAACGGACGCGCGACCAACCAGGAGCTTGCCGAGGCGGTCGGCATGTCGACCTCGGCCTGCTGGCGGCGCGTGCGCGCGCTGGAGGAGTCCGGGGTGATATCGGGCTATTCGGCGCTGGTGGAGCGCGAGCGCGCCGGCTTCGCGACCTCGGCGATCCTTCATGTCTCGCTGGAGCGGCATGATGCGAAATTCGTCGACGAATTCGTGGCGCGGGTGAAACGGCGCAGTGAGGTCCTGGAATGTTTCGCGACCACGGGCGACGCCGACTATCACCTGCGCGTCGTGGTGCGCGACATGCACGCCTATAATCAGTTCCTTGACGAGTTCATGTTCCGCGTGCCCGGCATCCGCTATGTCCGCACCAACATGATCCTGAAGGAGATCAAGACCGGCGTCGCCCTGCCGTTTGACACCCGGCGGCCGCGGAAGGATTAAGGGAGCGATCCGCGGACGCGATGCCGTAGCCCGGGTGAAGCGTTAGCGTAACCCGGGGCGGGTCGCAAACGTTGACGCAGATGTCCCCGGGTTACGCGTTCCGCTTCACCCGGGCTACAAGTTTCAGAGGTTCTCTCTTACGAACCGGTTACGCAGCGTGCCGATGCCGGTGATGTCGATCTCGACAACGTCGCCCGCTTTCAGGTCCGGCGAGGCGCCGTCGGTGCCCATCCAGATCACGTCGCCCGGCCACAGCGTGAAATACTTCGTCAATTCGACGATGAAGGGGACGATGCCGAAGATCATGTCGTTGGTGCGGAAGCGGTTGGTCTCCTTGCCGTTGACCCGCACCACCGTCTCCATGGTGTCGAGATCGACATCGGTCTCGATCCATGGACCCATCGGCTTGAAGGTGTCGGCATTCTTGGAGCGCCACAGGCCGCGGTCGGCCTTCTGCCAACTGCGCTCACTGACGTCGTTGCCGATGGTGTAGCCGAACACGCAAGACATCGCGTTTGCCGCATCGAGGTGTTTTGCCTTCTTGCCGATGACGACCACGAGCTCGCCCTCGTAGTGGATATTTTCCGTTGCAGTCGCGGGGATCACCACGTCCTCGTCATGGGCGATCAGCGCGTTCTGGGCGCGGTAGCCGATTTCGGGCCGGTCAGGCACGGCCGGGATCTCGCCGCGCTTGTCGGCGGCTTCCTTCAGGTGCTTCAGATAATTCAGCCCGACGCAATAGAAGGTGCGCGGGATCAGCGGCAGCTCGATCCTCACGTCGCCAAGTGCATGCGTCAGCGCGGTGCGCCGCCATTCGCCGAAGGGATCGCCGTCCACGGTGATGACCTTCTCACCCTCGACGTGACCCCAGGAGGTTTTTCCCTGGGCGGTGAATTTGAGCCAACGCATCGATTTTCTCTCTTATTCGGCCGCGACCTGCGGTTGGGTTTTCCACACACCGGCGACGGGACGGGGCAGGCCGAGATTCTCGCGCAGCGTCTTGCCGGCGTAGTCACGGTGGAAGAGCCCGCGGCGCTGCAATTCCGGCACGACGTGGCGAACGAAATCAGCGTAGGAACCGGGCACATAGCTCGCCGCAATGACAAAGCCGTCGCAGCCGCGCCCGACGAACATCTCCTCCAGCCGATCGGCGATTTCCTTCGGTCCGCCGACGATCGCATCCTGCACCAGGCCGCGGCCGGAGAAGGTGATGAAGTCGCGCGTGCTCGGATTGGCCTTGCCGGAGGTTTTCAGCACGCCGTCGCGGATGCCGAGCATGCCTTGCATGCCCTGCAGTTCTTTCGTCGTCAGCGGCTCGTCGATGCCCTTGGCGCCGAAATCGAAATTCAGCCCCTCGGCGAGCAGCGACAGCGCGTCGATCTCCAGCGGCAGCTTCTGGATCAGCGCCATCCGGTCTTCCGCCTCGGCCTTGGTTGCGCCGCAGACCGGCGTTGTCAGATTGCAGAGAAACATCTGCTCGGGATCGCGGCCGGCCGTTGCGGCCTCATTGCGGATCGCCTCATAGCCTTGCCTTGCGCTCGCAAGATTGCGCGCGGCGGTGAAGATCACCTCGCCCCATCGCCCGGCGAAGCGCTGGCCGCGGCCGGAAGCGCCGGCCTGGATGATGACAGGATGGCCCTGCGGCGAACGCGGCACCGTGAAGGGTCCGCGCGACTTGAAGAACTTTCCATCGTGATCGAGCCGCTTCACCTTGGTCGGATCGGCAAAGCGGCCGCTCTTTTTGTCGATGATAACAGCGCCGTCTTCCCAGGAATCCCAATGGCCGAGCACGACCTCCATGAATTCGTCGGCGCGGTCGTAGCGCAAATCGTGTTCGAGATGGTGCTCGCGGCCCATGTTGAGCGCTTCGCCGTCATTGACCGACGTCACCACGTTCCAGCCGGCACGGCCGCCGGTCATCAGGTCGAGGGTGGCGAAACGGCGCGCGACGTCGAACGGCTCGTAATAGGTGGTCGAACAGGTCGAGGCGAGGCCGAGCTTCTCGGTGACCATGCCCATCGTGGTCAGCACGATGATCGGATCCATCTTCACGCAGCGGATGCCGTATTCGACGGTATGGGCGTGATCGTTGCCATAGCGGTCCGGCATCGCCAGACGGTCGTCGAAGAACGCCATGTGGAATTTGCCGGCTTCCAGGATCCGCGCGATCTCCTGGTAGTAATCCGCCGACATCGAATCGTCGCGCGATTCCGGATGGCGCCAGGAGCCCGGCAGATTGGTGCAGTTCTGCGCCTGCAGGAAGCCGACCAGTGCCATTTGCCGTGTCATGCCGTTATCCCTGTCTCACGCCAGATCGAGTTGTTTTGTCAGCCCGTACTCGCCGGCGAGCGCGCGGAGCTTGTCCCAGGTCGCATCCTCGATCTCGATGCCGTTCTTCCCACGCTCCTGCTCGCGCAGAAATTCGACCTCGCCGGGATAGAACACGCCCGGACTTCCTTCCGAGGCCGGCGTCGATTTCAGGTAGCGTGCAAACTCCGCCACCTCGCGCTTGAAATCCTGCAGCGGACGGAAGGCGGCAACATTGAACACCGCCATGAAGCGTCCGTCATTGTGGCGCCCGGTCGGCTCAACGCCGAATCCAAGCCCGGTGAGCAGGCCGCACAGGACTTCCACCATTGCTGCCAGGCCAGAGCCCTTATAGCCCTCGCTGCCGCCGAGCGGCAGCAACGCGCCGCCCTTGCGATAGTCTGTCGGGTCGGTGGTGTGGCGGCCCTCGGCGTCGATGATCCATCCGGTTGGAATCCGTTCGCCGCGCGCGACCGCGAGCTGGATCTTGCCGGCCGCGACCGCCGATGTCGCCATGTCCAGATAGAAGGGCGCCTCGAGCTCGGAGGGCACTGCGATCGAGATCGGGTTGGTGCCGAGCCGCGCCTCGCGGCCGCCGAACGGCGCGACGTGTTTTGGCGAGCGGCCGGAATCGGCGGTGGCAATCCCGATCATGCCCTCGCGCATCGCCATCAGCGGATAGTGCGCGAGCCGCCCGACATGGCTCTGCCGGAACACGGTGCAGGCGGCGACATTGGCGGTCTTCGCCTTCGCAATCGTCAATTCCATCGCCTTGGCATTGACGTGGAAGCCAAAGCCCCAATTGCCGTCGATCACGGTCGTGGTCGGCGATTCCTGGACGATGGTCCATTTCGCGCCGGGCACGATATGGCCGGCCTTGATGCGGTCGATATAGGTCGGGACCGCGATGATCCCGTGCGAGTCGTGACCGGCGAGGTTGGCGTTGACGCAGCCGACCGCGACCGCCTGGGCTTCCTCCTCCGACGCGCCGGCGCCGCGCAGCAGCGCCGCACCGATGCGGGTGAGACGATCGGCGTGGACGATCGGCATGGGGTTTCCTCAGGTTGAAGCCCGCGTCACGTGGCGGGTCTTGCTTGTTTGTGGTTCGCCATGGTCTCAAAGGAGTAGGCGACGAGCAAGGCCAGAATGTCCGGTCCGCCATGACGCCGGCGCGGCTTTTCAGGGCAGCGGGTCTCATGGCAGGGAACCGAGCCCCTGCAGGGGTCGCGTCGCGCCTCAGTCAGTGGCGCGCCGCGTCAGAAGAAATCGTCAACAAACCGGTAATTTTGCGGGGGTTCTATCCGACTTTGTTCGCCCCACATTTACTCTGACTCGCAACTTATAGCTGTTCCTAACGTCCACTTAGGTCTCTGCTCCGCATAAAATCCCGCGGGGCCGGCCGAGACTGGCCGCAGGGAGTTGATCGCTTGGAGCAGACCATCAGGGGTACCTTCGCGGCGTTGAACGCCAGCAACGAAGCGATCCTGTACGCCAAATCGCCGGAGGAGCTGTACGCCAAGGTCTGCGAGGCCGCGTTTTCCAGCGGCGACTTCCTGGCGACGGCGGTCTTCCTGCTGGATGCCGAGACCAGCCTGCTGCGCTTTGCGGTCGGGTTCGGCGACGATATCGCGCGGCTGCGCGGCATCCCCGTCTCGATCATAGCGAATACGCCGGAGGGCGAAGGGGTGTGCGGACAGGCGTTCCGGGACCAGAAGGCCTGTGTCAGCAACGACTATCTGAATGACCAGCGCTCGCTCGCCTGGCGCGCCGGCGTCCGCGATAGCGAGGTTGCCGCGGCAGCGGCAATGCCGCTGATCTGCAATGGCCGCAGCGTCGGCGTTTTCCTTGTCACCCGGCGCGAGGTCGGCTCGCTCGGCAACGAGCTCGTGTCGCTGCTGGCGCGCATGGCCGCGAATGTTTCGTTTGCGCTGGACAATTTCGAGCATGAGCGCATGCGCAAGAGCAGCGAACGGGCGATGCGCCGGCTGAACCAGATGTTCGGCGCCATCAGCGCGACCAACGAAGCGATCCTTCGCGCCAAGACCGAGCACGATCTCTATCAGCGGGTCTGCGACGCCGCCGTCCATAGCGGGAAATCCGTTGCCGCCGTGGTCCTGCTCGCTGACCCGGATTCCCATTGGCTCGAACCGGTCGCCGGCACTGGCGACGCCATCGACCTGATCACGCAAACGCGCTTCTCGATCGATCCGGACAATATCTACGGCAAGGGCGTCTGCGGGCAGGCGTTCCGGACGCAGCGGCCGTGCATCAACAACGATATCCCGAAATCGGACGGTCCGTGGCGACAGGTGGGATACGACGCCGGCGTCATGGCCTGCATCGCGGTCCCCGTGACCAAGTTCGGCAAGAGCATCGGCGTCTTGTTGTTCTTTGTCGGCAGGTCGTGGGCGACGGACGAAGAGATCGTCGCGCTGATGGCGCGGATCGCCGAGAACGTATCGGTGGCGCTCGACAATTTCGAACACGCCAATGAAAAGGCCAGGGCCGAGCGGCAAAAGGATCGGTTGTCGCGAATGTTCGCGGCGCTGAGCGCGACCAACGAAGCGATCATGCGGGCGAAGTCACGAGAGGAGATGTTCAAGCTGGTGTGCCAGGCGGCCGGCAAGGGCGCCAGGTTCAACTCGACCAGCATCTTCCTGGTCGCGCCCGGCAGCGACTATCTCGAGATGGCGGCGACCGCAGGACCGACGTCCGAGAACGCCCGCAATCTCAAGGTATCGATCGACGAGGCTGTTCCGGAGGGGCGCGGGCTTTGCGGGACGGCATTCCGTTCCAGGCAGGCCAGCATCAACAACAACTTCCTGAAGGACATTGAGGACAGTGCGTTCCGGGACATCATCGAACGCGAGGGCGCGCGATCGGGCGCGGCGTTCCCGTTGTTCGTCGACGGTGAGCCGGTCGGCGTGATGCTCTTCATCTCGTCCGAACACGACACCTTTATCGCCGAGTTCGCCGAACTGCTGCAGCGGCTGGCTGACAACGTGTCGTTCGCGCTTGGCAGCTTCGAGCGCGCTGACGAGAAGGCGAGGACCGAGGAGCAGAAGGAGCGGCTGACGCGGATGTTTGCGGCGCTCAGCGCCACCAACGAAGCGATCATGCGGGCGAAGTCGCGGACCGAGCTGTTCCACCTGGTCTGCGAGGCCGCCGTCGTCGGCGGCAATTTCACCTCCACCGCGATTGCGCTGGAGCGGCCAGGCGACGACTACCTGGAAAACGTCGCCTCGGCCGGTCCCGACGGCGAGCGCGCGTTCAACGTGCGTCTGTCCATCAATGCGGCGCATCCCGAAGGGCGGAGCCTCACCGGCATCGCGTTCCGCACCCGGAAACCCTGCATCAGCAACGACTATCTCGGCGACTTCGGCGATTCGAGCCCGTTCTATCAGGTCCTGCGCGACGCCGGCACCCGCTCGGGCGCCGCATTTCCGTTATTGAAGAACGGCAAGCCGATCGGCGCCATCATCTTCCTCTCCTGCGAGATCGGCGCCGTCAGCCCCGAGTTGATCGGGCTGTTGCGACGTCTCGCCGATAACGTCTCGTTCGCGCTGGAAAATTTCGATCGCGCCGACGAGAAGGCGAGGGCCGACGAGCGGATCGAATATCTCGCCTCGCACGACGGCCTGACGCGTTTGCCCAACCGGGAAACCTTCAACGAATTGCTGCGCCACGCGATCGAGGTGGCCGGCCGTCATCAGCGTCAGTTCGCGCTGCTGTTCATCGATCTCGACCGTTTCAAGGTCATCAACGATTCGCTTGGCCACGACGCCGGCGACCTGCTGCTGGTCAAGATCGCCGATCGCCTACGCGGGACCTTGCGTTCGAGCGACGTCATCGCCCGGCTCGGCGGCGATGAATTCGTCGTCATTCTGGAAGAGACCGACCGTGCCGACGTCGAGACGATCGCCGAGAGCCTGTTGTCGGCACTCAGCCAGCCGCTGCAACTGAGCGGCCACGAATGCCAGACCACGGCCTCGATCGGCGTCGCGATGTATCCTGCGGATGGCTTGGACGCCAAGACGCTGACCAAGAACGCCGACATGGCGATGTATCTCGCCAAGGAGGACGGCAAGAACGGCTTCCGCTTCTACTCCAAGGAGATCAAGACGCAGTCGATTGAGCGGCTGACGCTGGAGAATGCCCTGCGCCGCGCGCTGGAGCGCGATCAGTTCTCGCTCTTCTACCAGCCGAAGATCGACATCGCGAGCGGCCAGATCACCGGCGTCGAAGCGCTGCTGCGCTGGACCCATCCCGATCTCGGGCAGGTCGCGCCCGCCCAGTTCATTCCGCTTGCGGAGGAAATCGGGCTGATCGTGCCGATCGGTCGCTGGGTGCTGAAGGAGGCCTGCGCGCAGAACATGGCCTGGCAGCGCCGCGGCTTGCGGCCGGTGACGATGGCGGTCAACCTCTCGCCGCGGCAATTCGGCGACGAGAATCTCCTGCACGACGTCGACGAGGCGCTGCTTTCAAGCGGCATGTCGCCGGCGTTGCTGCAGCTCGAGGTCACCGAAAGCATGGTGATGCGCAACGTGCCCCGGACGATCCGGGTGCTGGATGCGATCCAGAGCCGCGGCATCCGCCTGGCGATCGACGATTTCGGCACCGGCTATTCGTCGATGTCGCTGATGAAGCAGTTTCCGATCGATACTATCAAGATCGATCGCTCCTTCGTGCGCGACCTCGCCCGCGACAGCGAGGACCAGGCGATCGCGCAGGCCATCATCAGCATGGGCAAGGCGCTCGGCATGACCGTGATCGCCGAGGGCGTGGAGACGGCCGAGCAGGAGCGCTTCCTGCGCGACCATGGCTGCGACGAGATGCAGGGCTTTCGGCTCAGCAAGCCGCTGCCCGCGCGGGAGCTCGCCGAGTTGTTGCGCTCGGCGCCGGCGCTTATTTCTCCGCCGCTGCAGCCTGAGGAAGATGCCGCGGACGATCAGGCAGCGTTGGACCTAGGGCGGAAACGCGCTGTCATCTGATGGCTGCACATGCAGGTCGCGCACATCCGAATCGGTCGACTTCACCTTGCGCGAGAAATCATAAGGCCACGGCAGATAGGTTTGGCCGGCAAGCGATTTGAGCAGGACAGCAGCGCCTGCGGCGTAAGTCTCGCCCTTGGCGAGGCCCAATCGGATACTCCAATCGGCCGGCAATTCCACCACGGATTGGCGCAGTTCGAATGCCGGCCCCCACCACCAGGCAGGCGCCGGCGGCCGTTCACTTTCCGGAATGGCGCGCCAGCGTCCATATTCGTCGACGATGCGCTCAAATTGCAGTTTCGCGGCTGGATGCATCGGGCTTCTCTGTTGTGCTCTCATGATATCCGCCTCCGCGCCCCGCGCAAAGCCGCTATTGCTGGCCGTGTTGCCAGTGCGTGGTCACCTCAGTGCCGGTCTTGTTCAGATGAACGTGCTGGTCGACATGGTCCACCCAGGACAGCGGAATGAAATGATGGTGCTGTCCGTCCGGTGAGCTTTGCTTGGTCAGCTTGATCTTGTCGGTTCCTTCGAGATGATCGACCTTTCCAACCGTCTTCCGGTCCGACGAGATGACGTCCATATGTTCCTTGATCTCTGTGGCCATTGCCATCGTTGATCTCCGTACAGTTGGAGAGGATGAACGCGGCAGCCGAGCAAAGGTTGCTGTGCGTGTAGGGTGGGCAAAGCGCAGCGTGCCCACCACCACGGGCGGAGTGCTTGACGGTGGGCACGCAGCGCTTTGCCCACCCTACGAAGTCGTTACTTCTCCTCCGCCGCGGTCGCCGTCGCCGGTCCTTCGCCCATGATCAGGAGCACGGCGTCCTCGTCCTTGGCGCCGTCCCAATGCACCTGCTTGCCGTAATGGGTGACGAAGCTGCCGGCGGGCATCGCCACGGTGCCTTTGTCCGGATCGAACTTCGTTCCCGATCCCACCCACCAGGTGCCTTGCAGCACGACAATATAGCGGTCGTTCGGATGGAAATGCGGATGGCTGAAATGGTTGCCCTTGGTCCATTTGGTATAGACCACGTAGAAGCCGGGCTTTGCGGGATCGCCGACCACCACGGCGTTCTGCGCGCCGCGCGCGTCCACTGGCCCCCAGGGAATCTGGTCAGGCAATTTATAGACAACGGCGGCGGGATTGAGCTCGGCGGCGGAGCCGATGCTCAGTGTGGCGGCGAGGGCAAGCGGGATTGCAAGGTAACGCCAGGCACTGACGATCATCACTTCCTCCCGTTTTCGGATGGACGCTTGGTTGGTCCATCTCTGTTGCGCTCGATGCTATTCGGGGGCGCTGGTGCTGGACAAGACGCACGCGTGCATGCGTGATCGGCGGATGCGCGGCTTCCCCGCACAACGCAACTGCAGCATCGAAATCGATTTGCGCTCGCACGCGGCAGTGATTAGTTTGCCCGCACAAATCAAAACAACATCGGGAGGATGCTTTTCATGAAACATGTGTGGACGCTTGCGGCCGGTCTTCTGATCGGTACCGCTATGTCCTTCAATCTCGCTTCCGCCGAGGGAGACGGCTGGGTCACATTGCTCGACGGTACCAAGAAAGGCGACTGGGACGAGGTGGGCAAGGCGAACTGGACGTTGAAGGACGGCGCGCTGGTCGCCGACAAGCTCGACGGCAAGGACCTGTCCTATCTCGTCAGCAAGAATTCCTACGAGGACTTCCAGATCAAGGCCGAGTTCTGGACTGACGAAGAAGCGAACAGCGGCATCTTCATCCGCTGCGACACCAACAAGACCATCGATTCCAAGGTCTGCTACGAGGTCAATATCTTCGACAAGCGGCCCGATCCGACCTACGGCACCGGCGCGATCGTCGATGTCGGCAAGGTCAATCCGATGCCCAAGGCGGCGGGCAAGTGGAACACCTATGAGATCACGGCGCAGGGCCCGCATCTCGTTGTCGTCCTCAACGGAGAGAAGACCGTCGACGTGCAGGACAGCAAGCACGCAAGTGGTCCGATCGCGCTTCAATATGGCTCGGGCGTGGTCAAGTTCCGCAACGTGCAGATCAAGCAGCTGTAGCGGCGTTCTCCCTTCCCCTGAAAGGGTAGGGGAATCGCATATGGCCTTAGGCCGTGTGGACAGTTACCTTATCCAGAGCAGAGTGGCGGCAATGGCGACGAC
>NZ_JBEGDB010000144.1:0-20071 GCF_043638955.1 Bradyrhizobium sp. 31Argb
AAGAGTCCACACGGCCTAGAGCGTTTTCGAGCGAAGTGGACACCGGTTCGCGTGAAGAAAACGCGTCAAAACAAGAAGCTCTAGCTACGTTCCCTCCTGTAGCGGCAGCTCGATCGGATGTGCGTCGTGCAGCATCGTCGCCAGCTTGTGCAGTTGCGGATCGCGAAAACCCTGTTTCTCGATCGCGAGCACCGTGGAGAGCACATAGTCGCGGTTGTTGCCGGAGCGGCCGTGGCCCTGCTGCACGTAGCGGAGCTGGTCGGCCAGCGTCAGCCGTCCGGCGTACTGCACATGGCTGCGGTCCACCACATAGGTCAGCGCGGCCACCCGCGAGCGCGGGTCGTCCTCGAGCCACACCGAGCGGTGCACCTCGCGATAGACGTTGGTGGTCTGCTCGCGGCCGCGCAGATAAGCGATCGTCTCGGTGCGCCGCTTCGCCGCGACGCGGAACGCTATGCCGCGGCAGGCGCCGCCGCGGTCGAGCCCGAGCACCAGTCCCGGCTTTTCCGGCGTGCCGCGATGGTCGAAGGAATACACGCAGAGCGCGCGATGCTCGCCGATCAGCCGCGCCGCCATTTGTTCCTCGAAATCGAAACCCGGCTTCCACATCAGGGAGCCGTAACCGAATACCCAGAGGTCGTTGTCACCTGATTCGGGCGGGGAGAGGAGTTGCGCGGACATCGCCGCAAGGGCTAGCAAAAGCGCGACGCGAAGCGAAGCGGTTTCGTGGGCTTTACAGCATGATCCGGAAAAGTGGGAACCGGTTTTCCCTCGCGACAAACGCGAAGCGTTTGCGTGGAGATCATGCTCAAACAAGCCCGCGGTTTCCCGCTTAGATTTGCCAAAATTGACAGTCAGAGGTCACCGCATGCCTGATATGACCCCCGCGCCGCGCCGGCGCTCGCGTTGGCGTCTCTTTGCCGCCCCCGTCCTCGTGCTGATCCTCGCCATCGCGTGGAGCGCGTTCTGGTTCTATGCCTCGTCCCAGGTGTGGGTGCAGGCCGATGCCTGGCGCGCGCAGGAGGCGAAGGCGGGCCGGGTCTACGATTGCGGCAAGCGATCGGTGGCAGGTTACCCCTTCCGGCTCGAGATCCGCTGCGAGGACGCCAGCGTGACCTTGATCTCGCAGACGGCCGGTGCGCAGACGCCATTCACCGCGCGGCTCGGCGAGATCCTGGTGGTGGCGCAGGTCTACGACCCCACACGCGTGATCGCCGAATTCAAGGCGCCGGCGACGCTTGCCGAGCGCGGCGCGCTACCGTCGCTCGCCGTGAACTGGCGGAGCGGCCGCGCCAGCGTGGCAGGCCTGCCGGCGGTGCCGCAGCGCGGCTCGCTGGTGTTCGACGATCCCGCGATCGACCGCGTCAACGGCTCGGTGCGGACGCCGCTCGGCCGCGCTGCACACGTCGAGCTGCACGGCCGTCTCGCCGACGGCTCGTCCGTGGATAATCCGGTGATCGAGACCGCGCTGCAGATCAACGGCGGCAGCCTGCAGGACGTGCATCCCGTGCTGGCGACGCCGTTCGATGCCGACATCCGCACCAAGATTTCCGGCCTGAAGGATTTCACGCCAAAACCGTGGCCGGAGCGCTTCCGCGAGATCCAGGCCGCCGGCGGCCATGTCGAGATCGTGCAGTCGCGCATCCAGCAGGGCGAGATGATCGCGATCTCCGCGGGCACCTTGAGCCTCAACGCGAGTGGCCGCATCGAAGGCGAATTGCAGATGACGGTCACCGGCCTCGAGCGCGTGATCCCGGCGCTGGGCATCGAGAAGATGCTGGAAGAAGGCGTGCCGCAATCGACGCTCGACCGCGTCGCGCCCGGCGTGAAGACGCAGGACCTCAACAATCTCTTCGGCGCGCTCGACCGTGCCATCCCCGGCCTCGGCAAGGTGGTGAAGCAGAACGCCAATGTCGGCGTCGCCGCCAGCATCAATTCGCTCGGCAGCGAAGCCATGCTCGAAGGCAAGAAGGCGCGCAGCTTCCCGCTGCGCTTCGTCGACGGCGCGGTGCTGCTCGGCCCGATCAAGGTCGGACAAGTCCCGCCATTGTTCTGACCCGTAGCCCGGGTGAAGCCAACCGGTCGCGCGAACGCGCGCCCGATGACAGGCTCCGCGCAACCCGGGACGTCTCAGCCCGCACCGCAAGCTGCCCCGGATTGCGCTTCGCTCCATCCGGGCTACAAGCCGAGTAAAGCGTCAATCGCCGAAGCGTGATGGCGATCACGGCGTGCGCCGGGAATGCCAGCGCCTGCTGTCCGCTCCTGCTTTGCGAAGGCCCGCACATCCGTAGAACCGCGGGTCATGGCAAGGAGAGAGCAATGATCAGGTTCAGACTGTTTGGCCTGGCGGCCTATGTCGCGGCATCGATGGCATCGCCCGCATCGGCGCAGCCGGTCGTGGATGAGCCCGGCATGGAAGCGTTCGTGCATCCGAACAGCGATCTTGGCATCGGCATGTCGAAGCCGGTGGTCGACAGCCGCGCGATGATGTCAGTCTATCCCCGCGCGAGAACGCCGCATGTGAAGATGCGGGCGACGCTGCATCGGTGACACTTGCCGTCATTGCGAGCGAAGCGAAGCAATCCATCCCGCCGCTTGTGGAGGCATGGATTGCTTCGTCGCTTGCGCTCCTCGCAATGACGACAACGAGCGTCACTCCGCCTTCTTCTCCAGATTCGCATGCGGACGGCCGAAGTCCGGCGCGGCCGAATCCTGGCCGATCTCGACGACGCCGCGGCGGATGGCGCGGGTTCGGGTGAAGTGATCGAACAGCGCTTCGCCGTCGCCGCGGCGGATCGCGCGCGTCAGCTTGGAGAGGTCCTCATTGAAGGTGCCGAGCATCTCCAGCACCGCGTCCTTGTTGCTCAGGAACACGTCGCGCCACATCGTCGGATCGGACGCCGCGATGCGGGTGAAATCGCGGAAGCCGCCGGCGGAGAATTTGATCACTTCCGACGACGTCACCTGCGCCAATTCGTCGGCGGTGCCGACGATGGTGTAGGCGATCAGATGCGGCAGGTGGCTGGTGATCGCGAGCACGAGGTCATGATGATCCGGCGTCATGATCTCGACCTTGGCGCCGAGCGCGGCCCAGAAATCACGCAGCCTTTCGACCGCACCCGCGTCGGAGCCCTCAGGCGGCGTCAGGATGCACCAGCGGTTGATGAAGAGCTCGGCAAAACCGGAATCAGGCCCGGAATGCTCGGTGCCGGCCACCGGATGCGCCGGCACGAAGTGCACACCATCAGGAATATGCGGCCCCATGTCCCTGACGATGGCGCCCTTGACCGAGCCGACATCGGAAACGATGGCGCCTTTCTTCAGGTAAGGCGCGATCTCCGCCGCCACGGGCCCGCAGGCGCCGACGGGAATGCAGAGGATGACGAGATCGGCGTCCGCAACCGCCTCCGCATTGGTCTCCACCACGCGGTCGACGATGCCGAGCTCGGCGACACGCGCGCGCGTCTTTTCCGAGCGCGCGGTGGTGACGATCTCGCCGACCAGCCCCTGCGCCCGCGCGCCGCGCGCGATCGAGCCGCCGATCAGGCCGAAGCCGATCAGCGCGATACGCTGGAAGTGCGGCGCGGCGTTCACTTCTGATCCATGAAGTCGTGCAGGCCCTCGACTACGAGGCGGTTGGCCTCCTCGGTGCCGATGGTCATGCGCAGCGCGTGTGGCAGGCCGTAATTGTTCAATGCCCGCAGTACCAGTCCGCGCTTGGTGAGGAACGCATCCGCGTCAGCCGAGGTCTTGCCCTTTTCGGTCGGGAAATGGATCAGCACGAAATTGGCGACGCTCGGCGTTACCTTCAGCCCGAGCTTGCGGATCTCGTCCGTCACCCAGCTCCGCCATGTCTCGTTGTGCACCCTGGACATCTCGACATGCGCGGTGTCCTCGACCGCGGCCACCGCCGCGAGCATCGCCGGGCTCGAAACGTTGAAGGGGCCGCGAATGCGGTTCACCGCATCGACGATATGCGCCGGGCCGAACATCCAGCCCACGCGGAGCGCCGCGAGCCCGTGGATCTTGGAGAAGGTGTGGGTCATCACCGTGTTCTCGGTCGTCGCACACAGTTCAAGACCGAGCCCATAGTCGTTGCGCACCACGTAATCGGAATAGGCGGCGTCGATCACCAGCAGCACGTCCGACGGCAGGCCGGCGCGCAAGCGCTTGACCTCGTCGAACGGCAGATAGGTGCCGGTCGGGTTGTTCGGGTTGGCGAGCCAGACCAGCTTGGTCCGCGGCGTGACCGCCTCAAGGATCGCATCGACACTGGCGGTGTAGTCGGTCTCCGGCACGACGACGTTCTTTGCACCGTTCGCCTTGGTCGCGATCGGATAGACCAGGAAGCCGTGGGTGGTGGAGATCGCCTCCGAGCCTTCGCACAGATAGGTGTGGGCGAGCAGGTTGAGGATTTCGTCCGAACCGGCGCCGCAGATGATGCGGTTCGGGTCGAGGCCGTAGGCGCGGCCGATCGCCTCGCGCAGCACCCGCGAGGTGCCTTCCGGATAGTCCTCCAGATGTTCGGCGGCGTGCTTGTAGGCCTCGATTGCCTTCGGCGAGGGGCCGAACGGCGTCTCGTTGGCGGAAAGCTTGAACATCTTGCGCCCCGGCTCGGCCACCGGGCTTTTGCCGGGGGTGTAGGGCGCAATATCGAGGATGCCGGGATTCGGCACGGGGCGGGACATCTCTAACTCTCTAGCTCCGGATTCTAGGGGCGGGGGGCACCGTATAGCGCGTTGCGTGGCTGCCGACGAGGGCCGATGAGCGCACCGAGGCCCCGGCGCGGATCAGGGCCATTTTGATCTCCTCGAAGCCGCGGCCGGCGACCGATACCAAAAGCGCTGCGCCGTCGAAGGCGGTGTCCGGCACCGCGACGATTTCAGCGAGCGGCGCCACCGCGCGGGCGATCTCGGCGTTCCAGCCGGAGACGCGCACGCTCCACATCTCGACTTCGGTCACCATCGCATCGTCGGCGACGCGCGAGATCACGAACACGGGCAGCGCTGCGGGATGATCGGCACGCTCGAGGAACGGCAGCCGCGCGATGATCTTCGGGGCGCCCTCGGCCTCGAGGTCGATCCACCATGGCGTGCGGCTGGAAATGGCCGACACCAGCGCCAGGTCGCCCTTCGATTTCGCCACTGCTTCGACCGCCGCCTGCGCGCTGAAATGCGAGACGTAGGGCACCACGAAGCCGAAATGGAAGCGCGCCGAATCCCGCATCATGGATTCGCCGACCGAGACATCGGCATGCACCGAGAACGGTGCCTGGACGTAAGTGAACGTCGAGATGATGACGCGCCAGATGCTCTCGATGGTGTCAAGCGGCAGGATGCCCCGATGGCGCTCGACCAGGCTGCGCATCATGGCGGCTTCGCGCGCCGGCCGGAACGCGGAGCCGACTTCCTGGGTCTGCTTCACCCTGATCAGGCGGTCGATGATGTCGCCACGCGCCATCAAGAGGCGGTGAACCTGCTCATCGATCGCGTCGATCTCTTTGCGCAACTCGGCCAGCGAGGGCGGCGCCGGAGGCGTTTTTGACATGCTAGGGCCCGTCAATTCTCTTCAATCAGGGAGCCAACTCTTCACCTCTCCCCCGCGTGCGGGGAGAGGTCGAAATTCAAGCGAGCTTGAATTTCGGGTGAGGGGGACTCTCCGCGAGTCCGTCTGTTACCTTGTTAGCGGAGAAAGCCCCTCACCCCAACCCTCTCAGGGCGAGCTCCGCTCGTCCCGGCCCCGCAAGAGCGGGGAGAGGGAGAAGTGCGAGCCCCCGTTCTGTCCCATGGGGCCAGACGGCGCAAGCTCAGCCTCAAGGTCACGGTTAGGTTAACGGCCCCGGTTGCCTTGACGCAGGGCGGGTAAGGGACTACTTTTCCAGCGTTCCGTGGTCATTTGAGCCGGCCGGCTTGCAGCCACGTTAAAGAACTTGCTAAACAGGCCGGGGACAGATCGATCCCGGCCGAACCTTTGTTCAGGCCGGGTTTTTTTATGGCCTGATTTCTGTCCGGGACCTCCGCGTCGGAGGAAGGGGCCGCAATGACCAAGGTGCAGTCGATCAAGAGTCCGTCGATCCAGGGTGAGGACCGCGCCCATGAGGCCGATCATCCGTCCTCGCCGGTAGCAAAGTTCGGCATGGATCAGCCGTTGAAGCTCGACTGCGGCATCGACCTCGCGCCGTTCCAGATCGCCTACCAGACCTATGGCGAACTCAATGCCGAGCGCTCCAACGCCATTCTGGTCTGCCACGCGCTGACCGGCGACCAGCATGTCAACAATTTGCATCCGGTGACGGGCAAGCCCGGCTGGTGGGAGACCATGGTCGGCCCTGGCCGTCCGCTCGACCCCTCCAAGTACTTCATCATCTGCTCCAACGTGCTTGGCGGCTGCATGGGCTCGACCGGCCCTGCCTCGCTCAGCCCCGCGACCGGCAAGGTGTGGGGCCTGGATTTTCCGATCATCACCATTCCCGACATGGTGCGCGCGCAAGCGATGCTGATCGACCGGCTCGGCATCGAGACGCTGTTCTCGGTGGTCGGCGGCTCCATGGGCGGCATGCAGGCGGTGCAATGGGCCGCGGCCTATCCGGAGCGCGTGTTCTCGACGCTCGCGATCGCCTGCTCGACGCGGCACTCGGCGCAGAACATCGCCTTTCATGAGCTCGGCCGGCAGGCCGTGATGGCCGATCCGGACTGGCGCGGCGGACGCTATGTCGATCAGGGCACGCATCCGCATCGCGGGCTCGCGGTTGCGCGCATGGCTGCGCATATCACCTATCTCTCGGACGCGGCGCTGCATCGCAAGTTCGGGCGGCGGATGCAGGATCGCGAACTGCCGACATTCTCCTTCGATGCCGACTTCCAGGTCGAGAGCTATCTGCGCTACCAAGGCTCGTCCTTTGTCGAGCGCTTCGATGCCAACAGCTACCTCTATCTGACGCGGGCGATGGACTATTTCGACATCGCCGCCGACCATAATGGTGTGCTGGCGAAGGCGTTCCGCGGCATCAAGACCCGGTTCTGTGTGGTGTCGTTCACGAGCGACTGGCTGTTCCCGACCTCGGAAGCGCGGGCGCTGGTGCATGCGCTGAATGCCTCCAGCGCGCGGGTCTCGTTCGCGGAGATCGAGACCGACAAGGGCCACGACGCCTTCCTGCTCGACGTGCCCGAATTCTTCGACATCTCCCGCGCTTTCCTGCAGTCGGCCGGCAAGGCGCGCGGCCTCGGCGATGCGGGGGTCGCGTGATGGCGCTTCAGGAACAAACCCTACCGCTGCCCGGCGTGGCGCCGCAGGCGAGTACGAGCCTTCGTCCGGACCATGTTCTGGTCGCCGAAATGGTGGAGCCCGGCTCGCGCGTGCTCGACGTCGGCTGCGGCGACGGCGATCTGTTGCAGCTCCTGGAGAGCCGCGGCATCGACGGCCGCGGCATCGAGCTGTCGCGCGAAGGCGTCAACCACTGCGTCGCCAAGGGGCTCGCGGTGGTGCAGGGCGATGCCGACACCGACCTCGTCAACTATGCCGACGATGCGTTCGACTACGTGATCCTGTCGCAGACCCTGCAGGCGACGCGGCAGCCGAAGGCGGTACTGGAAAATCTCCTGCGCATCGGTCACCGCGCCATCGTCTCGTTCCCGAATTTCGGTTTCTGGAAGATGCGGTTGCAGCTGCTGGTCGGCGGGCACATGCCGCGCACCGAAAACCTCCCCGCCACCTGGTACGACACCCCCAACATTCATTTCTGCACCATCAAGGATTTCGTCCAGCTCTGCGACGAGATCCACGTCAAGATGGAGCGCGCAGTCGCGCTCGACCTCTACGGCCGCCCGGTGCCGCTGAACCTGCCCTGGTGGGTCTGGAACATGTTCGGCGAGCAGGGTGTGTTCCTGCTGAGCAGGGGCGGCAAGGGACGCTGAGCTCTCTCCCCGTCATTCCGGGGCGCGCAAAGCGCGAACCCGGAATCCATTCATCCACGAACTCTGCGGCCCGATGGATTCTCTGATGTGCAATTGCACATCATAGCTCGCGCTCCGCGCGCCCCGGAATGACGGCTTAGACTGTTGCCGCGCGCTCCTGCCTCGTCATTCCGGGATGCGCCGAAGGCGCAGGCCCGGAATCCATTGGGCGGCAGGTCACGCTGCCCAATGGATTCTATGATGTGCAATTGCACATCATAGCTCACGCTTCGCGTGCCCCGGAATGACAGCTAGGCCACCATCGACCTCGGATCGCGCGGCAACCATCGGCCCGCTTCCACCAGCGCGATGAACCGCTCGACCATCTCGTTGAACAGCGCCGGCTCCTCGAGATTGAGCACGTGTCCCGATTTCGGGAAGAACGTCAGCCCCGCCGCTGACAAATGCTTCTTCAGGAACAGGCTCGGCTCGACGCAATTGTCGTCCTCGTCGCCGCAGATGATCAGCGCTGGCGTCGGCACGCGTCCGATCGCTTCTGCCATGGTGTAGATCGATGGTCGCGCGCCTTGAAAACTGCGCATGCTGTTGGCCGATCCCTTGGCATCGTGGCGCGCGAGCGCGGCATAGAAATCGGCATGGCCGCGCGGATCCTTGACGAGGAACGGAATCCGGCCCGGCGCCTCGCGCGTCACCTTGGCGACTTCGGCCGATCCGATAGTTTCATATTGCTCGGCATTGGCGCGGCATTGGGCGCGGAAGGCGTCGAGGTTTTCGAGACTTGAGCCGGAGCCGACGCCGGCGAGCGTCATCGACAATGCGCGCTCGGGCGCATTGAGCGCAACCTGCAGCGACGAATAGGAGCCCATCGACAGCCCGACGAAATGTGCGCGTGCGATATCGAGATGATCGAGCACCGCGAGCGCATCGGTGTAGAAATGCTTGTAGCTGTAGACCTCGGCCGATGGCGGAACGTCGGAGGGCGTGTAGCCGCGCGCGGAATAGGCGATGCAGCGGTGGCCGCGCGAGAAATAGCGCATCTGCGGCTCCCAATTGGTGTGATCGGCCGCGAACTCGTGCAGGAAGATGATCGGCGTCCCGCTCCCAACCTCTTCGAAATAGAGGCGGACATTATCCTTGGCGACGGCATAGGGCATTTTAACGTTTTCCTTCTTGTGAGCCTGCGCAGCGAGGATCGCAATTAACCTTCACGGCTGCAATGCGGCGGCATCGTTTCCTTTTTCGCCTCCAAATGTTCGTGAAATCGTCCTGCAATTTTTCGCCGCAGCGCGGCACGAAATCTTTGTCTTGCCACATTGAGCGGCACAAAACGCACCGCGCCTGCATCCAGATGTCATCCACAGACGGGCGCGCCTGGGAAAACGGGGGTGTAACAGAAGGAAAAAATGGGAAGTATGGTTCAGTTACGTGCGTTCCGCCGGTTGTTTCGAGTTCTGGCACTGGCGTTGTGTTCGACGATAATCGTCGTCTCCGTCTCTCCCGCTTCGGCACGGCCTCATCACGGCGCAGGGCGCCACGCGAGGGCCTATCATGCCGGTCATCATGCCAAGCATCACTATGCGCATCATCGTCACCGCCACATGACGCGTGCCTCGCGCTGGGAGCGCGGCGTGGCGCAGATGCAGGCGCAGGGTCTTGCCGACAGCAATGCGAGCCTGTCGCCGGAGCCTCAGCAGGCGGCAAGCCTCGGTTCATCGAACATCGTCGATGAAGCCCGCCGTCACCTCGGCGGCAATCCGACCAGTCGCGGCAGCCTGTGGTGCGCGCGGTTCATGAACTTGGTGCTGCAGCATTCGGGTTATCGCGGCACCGGCTCCGACATGGCGAGCTCGTTCGCCCGCTATGGGCAGCGTGTCTCCGGCCCACAGGTTGGCGCCATCGCCGTGATGTCGCGGGGACGCCGCGGCGGCCATGTCGGCATCATCACCGGCATCGACGCCAAGGGAAATCCGATCATGATCTCCGGCAACAACGGCAACCGCGTCCGTGAAGCCTCAGTCTCTCGCGGCCGCATCTACGCCTACGTGATGCCGACGAACTAGCCGCTACACTCTCCTCTGTCATTCCGGGGCGCGCCTCTTGGCGCGAGCCCGGAATCCATCAGGCCGCAGGCGCAGGCAGCGAAATGGATTCCGGGTTCGATGCTTCGCATCGCCCCGGAATGACAGCCTCCGTCATTGCGAGCGCAGCGAAGCAATCCACGTCTCCACTTGCGGCGCTATGGATTGCTTCGCTGCGCTCGCAATGACGGGGGAGAGAGCGGTGGCATGGCGAGGTACCCAGTTATGAAACCGTCATGTCGGCGTGCTGCTGTTCCGCGCCGGCACATCGTCAAGTCCACGTTACCTGGTTACATTGCCGGCCATGCTGCCATATGCTCAATTGAAACCTCTGGCGTGCATTCGCCGGAAATCTCGCCGGCGTCCGCCGGACCCAAGCCGGAGCTTTCATGATTTCTAAGCCGTCCGCCGCGCGAAACCGGCTGGTATTGATCGCCTACACCACAGCGATCTTCGTCAGTGCGCTCCTGTTGTTCTCGGTGCAGCCGCTGTTCACCAAGATGGTGCTGCCGCGGCTCGGCGGCTCGCCGGCGGTGTGGTCGGTGGCGATGGTGTTCTTCCAGTCGCTGCTGCTCGCAGGCTACGCCTACGCGCATTACCTGATGAAGATGAACAACCGCGCCGCTCCGGTCGCGGTGCATCTGCTGCTTTTGGTCGCGGCCGTGCTGACGCTGCCGCTTGCGATCCGGAGCGGCTGGGGTGATCCGCCGACATCAGGTTACGCGTTCTGGTTGCTCGGCCTGTTCGCGGTCTCGATCGGCCTGCCGTTCTTCGCGCTCGCTGCCAACAACCCACTGCTGCAGGCCTGGTTCGTGCGCACCGGCCATCCCAACGGTCCCGATCCGTACTTCCTCTACGCATCCTCGAACATCGGCAGCTTCCTCGCGCTGTTGTCCTATCCGGTGCTGCTGGAGCCGATGTTCACGCTGCGCACGCAGAACCTGATCTGGACCGGTGGCTATGGCCTGTTGATCCTGCTGATCGCGAGCTGCGGCGTGCTGCTGTTGCGTTCGCCTGCGAGCGCGGCAGCGCTGAATTTGCCGGCCGATGATGCCGATGCGCCCGCGCCCTCCTGGCTGCTGCGCTTGCGCTGGATCTTCCTGGCCGCGGTGCCCTCGGGCCTTCTGATCGCGGTGACCGCGCATATCTCGACCGACGTCGCCGCAGCGCCGCTGCTCTGGGTCTTGCCGCTGTCGCTTTACCTCTTGACCTGGGTGCTGGTGTTCCAGTCGCGCCCGCTGTTTCCGCACAAATGGATGCTGATGCTGCAGCCGCTCGCGATCGCGGGCGTCGTCATCCTGCTTGCGGTCGGTGGCGAACAGAATCTGCTGCTGACGCTCGGCGGCCATCAGCTCTGCTTCTTCATCATCGCGATGGCCAGCCATGGCGAATTGGCGCGGACCCGGCCGGCGGCAAAATACCTTACCGGCTTCTACGTCGCGCTGTCGTTCGGCGGCATGGTCGGTGGCCTGTTCGCAGGCCTGATCGCGCCCTTCACCTTCTCCTGGGTGGCCGAATACCCGATCCTGCTTGCGCTCGCCGCGCTGTGCCGGCCTTCCGGGGATGAGCGGCTGCCGCGCTGGAGCGCCTGGTACTGGCCGTTCCTTGCCGTGCTCGCGGTGGCGCTGATCGCGCCGTCCTATTCAACCGGGACGCTGTTCAACTGGTTCGACGAGCGGCGGGCGTGGGTGATCGGCGCGGTCGGCGTGCTTTCGGCGCTGCTGGCGCTCGCGGTCAACGCCAGCCGCTGGAAGATCTTCGCCACCGTCGTGGTCGCGCTGCTGCTGTTACGCGCTTACCCCTCCGATGAAGGGCGGGTCGAGACCGTGCGCAGCTTCTTCGGCGTGCACAAAATCGTGGTGACGCCGAACGGCCAGTATCACGTGCTGATGCATGGCACCACCATTCACGGCGCCGAACGATTCAAGAATGACGACGGCACGCCGGCAACCGGGCGGCCCGAACCCATCACCTATTATCACAAGGACGGCGGTATCGGGCAGGCGATCACGGCGATGCGCGAGCGCAAGGGCGCTCCGCTCAGGGTCGCCGTGATCGGGCTCGGCTCAGGCACGCTCACTTGCGCCGCGGAGCCGGGCGAGCAATGGAAGTTCTTCGAGATCGACCAGACCATGGTCGATACCGCGCGCGATCCGAAGTATTTCACCTACATCCAGAATTGCGCCCCCGATCTGAAGCCGGTGATCGGCGATGCCAGGCTCACCTTCGCCCGCGAGCCGGATGGCATCTACGACCTCATCATCGTCGATGCCTATTCATCCGACGCGATCCCGATCCATCTGGCGACGGAGGAGGCGATGGCGATTTACAAGGCGAAGCTGGCGCCACAGGGCGCGGTGGTGATGCATGTCTCCAACCGCCACCTCGAGCTTTCCAGCGTCGTGGTCGGCATTGCCGAAGCCAACGACCTCAAGAGCTGGGTCTACAGCGAGGATTCCGGCCGCGACAGCGAATACATTTTCTCGACCTCGGTGGTAATCTCCGCACGCGAGGAGGACGATGTCGGCAAGCTCGCCTCGTCCGACCAGTGGAGCGAGACCGAGGCCGATGAAAAGCAGCAGGTCTGGACCGACGATTATTCCAACATCCTGGGCGCGGTTTACCGGCGATTGCGCGACGGCGAGTAGTGAGCTCGATATTTTTGCAACACCCGCCGCCCGCGTTCGCGGTTTGGCGCCACAACCCGCCGCAACGGTTGCGGCACGGGGGCGGACTCTATACTGATGGAACTTGTTTCCCAATTGTTCCATTAGTCATGCGCGACCATCGGATTATCCGGAGCCGGCATTTTCATCGATTGCAGCGGCGGCATTTCATCCTGTTTGATGTTTTGCCATTCATCGGGACATTGATCGCGGTTGCGGCCTTGTTCTACCGCCCCATCGGGGCGCTCGAAATCAGCCTGTTTTTTGGGATGTGGCTGGTCACGGGCCTCGGCCTCACCGTCGGCTATCACCGGTTGTTCACGCACCGCGCCTTCGCGACCGGCACGGCGGTGAGCGCGATGCTGATCATCATGGGCTCGATGGCTGGGCGGGGGCCGATGGTATCCTGGGCCGCCATGCATCGTCGCCACCATGAGGTCAGCGATCACGATGGCGACCTGCATTCGCCCAATCTGCATGGCGAGAGCTTCCCCGGCCGCCTGCGCGGCTTCCTGCATGCGCATTTGACCTGGATGATCGAGCATGATTATCCGAACGTCGCCCACTACGTTCCGGACCTGATGGCGCAGCCGACGCTGGTCCGGGTCAACAGCTATTATTACGTCTGGGTGCTGCTGGGGCTGTTGATCCCGACCGCCATTGGCGGGCTCGTCGCTGGCAGCCTGTGGAGCGCGGTAGCCGGGTTCCTCTGGGGCGGCGTGGTGCGCATGTTCGCGGTCGAACAGGCGATGTCGGCGATCAACTCCGTCATGCACACATTCGGCGCACGTCCCTACCGCACCAGGGGTGACAACAGCCGCAATCTCGGCGTAATGGCATGGTTGGCGTGGGGCGAGGGGTGGCACAACAATCACCATGCCTTCCCTTATTCGGCGGCGTTCGGGTTGCGATGGTTCGAATTCGATCCGGGCTATCTCTTCATCCGATTGCTCGCCGCGCTGGGACTGGCCTGGAATGTCAAGGTGCCGAGTGCGGAGAAGATCGCGCTGCGCCGGCTGCACGAGCCGGCGCCCGAACTGGCCGAGCTCGAGCACGGATAGTCGTCGGCTTCCGGCGGATAAGGTGAGTAACCCGGGTCATGCCTGAGATCGCCGGCTGATGCTGTTCAACGACTACCCCTTCCTGCTGGGCTTCCTGCCAGCGGCAATCCTGATCTATCGATTGGTCGATCCGCATCCGCAATGGCGGATCTGGACGCTGGTCGCGATGTCGCTGGTCTTCTACGCCTACGGCAATCCGCCCTTCGTCCTGCTCCTGATCCTGTCGATCCTGGTCAACTGGTTCGCGGCGATGACGTATGCCAGGACCAAGATGTCGTGGATCATCACCGCCGCAATCGTCGCCAATCTCGCCGTCCTCGGCTGGTTCAAATACGCCAACTTCCTCGCCTACAATATCGGCCTTGCGCTGGGCCGGCCGATGCCGGTGCTCGACATCGTGCTGCCGCTCGGCATCTCCTTCTTCACCTTCCACCACATCATGTATCTGGTCGACCTGCGCAAGGGAAAGGCGCCGACCTATTCGCTGAACCGCTACGCGCTCTACATCTCCTTCTTCCCGCAAGCGCTTGCCGGGCCGCTGGTGCGCTGGTCGCAGGTGATGGAGCAGTTCGGCAAGAAGGTCTATGCGCCGGGCTGGCAGCGCCAATTCTGCATCGGCATCGCCTTCATCCTGATCGGGCTCGTCGAAAAGATCCTGCTCGGCGACCGCATCGCGCGGTTGATCGATCCGATCTATGCGCGGGCGCTTGAAGGTCCGGTGAGCAATGGCGACGCATGGCTGGCGCTCGCCTTCGCCATCCAGATCCTCTACGACTTCGCCGGCTATTCCGACATCGCGGTCGGGCTCGGCCTGCTGTTCGGCGTCAAGCTGCCGTACAATTTCGATGCGCCGTTCCGTTCCACCAGCATCCAGGATTTCTGGCAGCGCTGGCACATCACCTTGATGACGTTCCTGCGCGAATACCTGTTCTTTCCGCTCGCCAATAAGCGCATGGTGCCGCGGCGCTTCTACCAACTGCAATATTTCGCGGTGATGGTGCTGACCATGGCGCTGTGCGGCCTCTGGCATGGCGCGAGCTGGACCTTCGTGCTGTGGGGCACGCTGCATGGCCTGGCGCTGGTCGTCTGCTCGCTGTGGCGCCGCTACGGGCCGCGGCTGCCTGCGCTCGTCGGATGGGCGCTGACGGTGATTTTCGTGCTGCTGACCGGCGTGTTCTTCCGCGCCGGCACGCTGGATGCAGCGTTGAACATCTTCCACGGCCTCGCCGTGCCGCCCAATCTGTCGGAGGGCAAGCATCTGTGGCCGCTCGTGGTCGTTCCGCTGATGGCGTTCCTGCTGCCGGCAACCCAGGACATCGTCGAACGCGTGATGCAGCGGCCGCGCCCCTGGCTTGGCGCGGTGGCCGGCCTCGGCCTGCTCGCCATCCTGATCGTGCTCGGAGAAGGGAACGTTCGTGGCTTCGCTTACTACCAGTTCTGACACGTCGCCCGAATGGGGCCGCTGCCTGGCCAACTGCGTCGGCACGCTCGTTGGCGGCTTGGTGCTGCTCTACGCGCTGATGATCCTGGTCGACCCCTATGACAGCGGAAGGTTCGGCGTGCTCGGCATCGATGGCGTCAACGATCGCAACACGCTCACCTCGGCGGCCAGCCGCGCGCGCGATCCCAATTTCGATTCCGCCATCATCGGCAATTCGACCGCGCAGATGCTTGAACCGACGGAGCTGTCAAAGGCGACCGGCCTGCGCTTCGTGCAGCTCTACATGACCGGCGCCAATCCGCACGAGCAGCTCATGCTGGTCGATTTTTTCCTGAAGCATCACAAGCGGGTGGGCGCATTTGTGTTCGTCGTCGATCCCTGGTGGTGCCATCACGTCCCCATCCAATCGCCGCCGGGCACCTTCCCCGATTGGCTCTACAGCGAAAGCCCGCTCGTCTACGCGACGCACCTGCTGTCCTGGACCACGATCGAGCACACGTTCCAACGTTTCTCGATCGGCCTCGGCTGGCACCATCGCAGGGATCCCACCGTCTTCTTCAGCTACGAGGACATCTGGCTGCCCGGCACCTTCCGCGAAATCAGCCCGCCACGCGATCCGCTGCCTGCGGCCACCATCGCGGAGCGCGAGACGCTTCCCGACGTCGCGCGGCTCGATGCGCTGGTCAAGAGGCTTCCAGCCGAGACCAGTGTCGTCATCGTCGTGCCGCCGACCCTGCAAAGCAAGATGCCGCAGCCCGGCACGCCCGCCGCCGCGGACCGTGAGGCGTGTAACGCGGCTCTGAAGCGTGTCGTGGCCGGCCGGCCGAACAGCAATTTCATCAACTATCGCATCGACAACGCGCTGACCCGCGACCGTGCGAATTTTGCGGATTTCATCCACTACCGCCCGAGCATCGCGACCAAGATCATGGAAGGCATCGCCGCCAGCATCCGCGATGCCGAGGCGGCGAAGATCGACTTCTGATGATCGTTCTCCCTGTCATGCCCCGCGAAGGCGGGGCATCCAGTAACCGGCGGCCTCTCGGCTTCAAGCACTACTGCCTCTGGAATACTGGATCGTCCGGTCAAGCCGGACGATGACCGCAAGAGCGAGTCAATCCGCGTCCGCGGCGAGATCCTCGAACCGGCCTTCGGACCACAGCCGGCGCGCCAGGCTGCGCTGGATCTTCCCGCTGGTGGTCTTCGGCAGCGTGCCCGGCCGGATCAGCACGATATGGCGTGCGAACAATTCGTGCTGGTCGGTGACGTGCTCGCGGATCAGGCCCTTCATTTCGGCGCCGTCGATCCTGTTGCGCTCGGTGCGCTCGACCTCCTGCACGACAACAAGCGTTTCATCGCTGTGCTCGTCGCCGACGGAGAACGCCGCGCCGCAATTGGCCCGCAGCGCGGTGTGCGCCGCCTGCACCGTGCGCTCGATATCCTGCGGATAGTGATTGATGCCCCTGACGATGATCAGGTCCTTGATCCGTCCGGTGATGAAGAGTTCGCCGGCGGAATCGAGGAAGCCGAGGTCGCCGGTGCGCAGCCAGCTCGCGCTGTCGTCATCGTCCGCGATGCGCGCATGCAGGCCGGCCTTGGTCGCTTCCGGATTGTTCCAATAGGCGCCCGCGACATTAGCACCGTTCACCCAGACCTCGCCGACCTGGTCGACGGGCAGCCGCGCGCAGGTGTCGGGATCGACGATCGCGATCCGCTCGCCTTCGAGCGCGCGGCCGCAGCCGACCAGCATCTGGCTGTCCGCCGCGTCAGCCGGCGCTTCGGCCCGATGCGCCTGCAGCGCTGCACGGCTGACATCCCGCGTCACGTGGCCGGCGCCGCGGCTGCCGCCGGAGATCAGCAGTGTCGCTTCCGCCATGCCATAGGCCGGAAAGGTGGCGCGAGGATCGAAGCCGTGAGCGGCGAAGGTCTCGATGAATTGCTTGATCGTCTCGGCATGCACCGGCTCGGCGCCGTTGAGCGCAATCTTCCAGGAGGAGAGATCGACGCCCTGCATCTGGTCGGCGCGATAGCGGCTGACGCAAAGGTCGTAGCCGAAATTCGGGCAGCAGGCGACCTCGGCGCGATAATCGCTGATCGCGCGCAGCCAGTTGAGCGGGCGCTGGGTGAAGGCGTTCGGCGCCATCAGCACGCAGAGCGCACCGACATAGAGCGCCTCCAGCGTGTTCAGGATTAGCCCCATGTCGTGGTAGAGCGGCACCCAATTGACATAGGTCGACCGCTCGGTGTTGCCGAGCGAGATGCGGATCATCTCCAGATTGGCGAGCAGGTTGCCGTGGCTGACGGCGACGCCCTTGGGCTCGGACGTCGAGCCCGAGGTGTATTGCAGGAAGGCGATATCCTCTCGCGCTGGAAGCGGCAGATCGGCTGCGGGCTGCGCTGGCGTCGTATCGAGATCGACGGCCAGCCACTGCAGGCCTTCGCGCGAAAATCGCTCCTGCAGATCGCCGCGGATGGCGAAGGCCGAACTGGTGAGCGCGATCGCAGGTTCGCAATTGGCCATGATCGCGGCGCTGGAGTCGCGCGCACTCTGCCGCCGCGGCATCATCATCGGCACCGCGATCACGCGCGCGATCAGGCAGCCGAAGAAGGCGACGACGAATTCGAGCCCCGGCGGAAACACCAGCATCGCGCGATCGCCGGGCCGGGTGACTTCGCCAAGCCGCGCCGCCAGCGCGCGGGCGGCGTCATGTAGCTCGCGAAAGGTGAGGACGGCTTCCTCCGCCCCGCGGTCGGAGAGGAAGATGTAGGCGCGCGCATCGGGCTGCGTTTCCGCCCGCTTTGCCAGCAGCGCCACCAGCGAGGAAAACGTCTCCATCTTGGCCAATGATATCCGGCGGTAGTGAGGATCAGGCAGCGGAGCGGGCCGCGAGCTTTTCAGCGAGGTAACGCGACAGCGCGTCGACGGTCGGATAGTCGTAGAAGTCGTCGGTCGAAAGCTCGAGGTCGAGCTTCTCCTCGAGTTCCATCATGACATAGACGACCATCGCCGAATCGAGCCCGAGTCGGTTGAATTTGGTATCGGTCTTGACCCGGTCCTTCGCGATCCGCAGCACTTTAGCGAGCGAAGCAACGCAAAAACCGGATATTTCTTCTTGTGTCATGGGAAATCCAGCGAAACAACTAGACACAATACGGACACGGCGGGCGTTGTCAATTTGGGCTCACGCAGGCGTGTTGATGGCGATCGTGCACGAATCCGGACGTGCAGGATGGCGTCGGCGTAAAGCGGACTTTCAGGGGAATGCGAGGAGTTTGCGCGAAGATCGTGCGCAGGCAAAAATTAGGCGCAAAAAGAAATTAGGCGCAGAAAGATAAAGAGCGGGATGATGCAGCCATCCCGCTCCGACGTCTCGACCAACTCGGCGCTGGTCAATCCTGGGACGTGAAGAACCCGCGCGGGCGTGGCGGGTAGTAATAGCCTTGCGGCGCCGGCGCGTAGCGGTCGGAATATTGCTGCGGCTGGCGATAGTAGGTCTGCGTATCGTAGACGCGGCGGCTGCGCGGCGCCGGATACATCTGCGCGTTGGAGCTGCCGTCGGCCGGATAGATGTATCCGTCGTCGGCTCGGGCCTGCGGCAATTGCTGCTGCTGTTGCGGCGTGATCATCACAGGATCGCCGGCGGCAGCGTCATATTGCTGGTCGTACTGCTGCGGCGCGCGGCGGGCGACAGCGGCATTGCCGCGCTTCGGATTGCGCGCGAGCGCCACCTGCGAGGAGCCGGTCAGCGTTACCGTGGCGTTGAGCACGCCTTGCTCCTGCACCAGCGCGTAGAGCGTGGCCGCATGTTCGCGCGACAATCGCACGCAGCCATGGGAGGCGGGGCTGCCGAGGCGGTTGACGGAGTCGGTGCCGTGGATCGCGTGCCCGATCTTGGTGAAGAAGATCGAGTGCGGCATCGGCGCGTCGTCGAATTCCTTGGAGTAGTGGTCTTCCTCCATGCGGAAAGTGCGGTAGCTGCCGTTCGGCGTCTCGTAGGAGGGGATGCCGGTCGAGACCGGCCAGTGATACCGCTCGACGCCGTCGACCGCGACGGTCATCTGCTGGTTATCCTTGTCGACGGTGATGGCGACTTTGGCCTGTGCGGCGCCGGCAAAAGCCAGCGTCAGGGCGGTGAAAGCAACGAGGAACGTACGCATCTTACCTTGGCCCTCCAGGCCTACCATTGCAGCGCCGCGGTTCTCCGTCCCCGGCATCCAATATGCCCGGAATCCGGCTCGGGTTCCAGTAGCCCGGCTATGCATCGTTAATATAACGAGCGGCGCAAGCAAGGCGCCATCGGAGAAATCCGGCGCCGGCCTGCTGACTTTTTCGCGAGTTGTGAGCGGACGACTCGAATTCGTCACAGACGCGCAACCATTTGGCCGCAAGGGCGTTTCACACTCCCGCCTGACGGTACAATTTGCCGTGCATTTTTGGGAATTGTGATGAAGAAGACCAAGGTCAAGACGCTGGCGCTGCCTGATGTCACGCCGGTGCGGCTCATGCTTGCGGCTGCCGCCATCATCCTTGCATTGCTTGCGATGCCTCATCTGGGACATGCCCAGGGCATCGTTCGCGGCGCGCACGAGGGAGCCTACGAGGGCAATCGGATCGCCGGTCCGGTCGGCGGCGTGGTTGGGGGTGCCGTTGGCGCCGGCGTCGGCGGTGCCGTGGGTGCGGTCAACGGCGTGCTCGGCATTCCCAATCGCGGCTGGCACCGTGGCCATCGCTGCCGCGGCTACTACACCCGCTCGGGCCATTTCCGCTGCTATCGCTAATCGCTGTAGCCCGGACGGAGCGAAGCGTAATCCGGGGACAGTGCCGTGAAGTGCACCTGAAGTGCACCCTTATCGTGAGACACGATAATCAGGGACAGGAGCCCGCCGCTTGAGGCGGCAGGGCGGGTTGATG
>NZ_JBEGDB010000145.1:0-19463 GCF_043638955.1 Bradyrhizobium sp. 31Argb
CGCGCGAAACTACTTCGCCGTCGTCGCCATTGCCGCCACTCTGCTCTGGATAAGGTAACTGTCCACACGGCCTAGAGGAGTTGCGCCTGCTGCGCGAGGTGATCGACCCGCGCGGCGTGCTGATGCGGGTCTAAGCGTCCGCTTCAGCCGAGCCAGTCCGCCACCACCTCGCTGGTGTGCTCTCCGATCGACGGCGCCCGCCGGCGGATGCTGTTCGCGGTCTCCGAGAGCTTCACGGTGACCCCGTGCATCGGCACATTGCCGTCGGGATAAGCGATATCGACGATCTGCTCGCGATGCTTGAGCTGCGGGTTTGTGACCACTTCGGCAATGGTGGCGACCTTCCCGCAGGGCACCTCGGCACGCGCCAGCGTCTCGACCACGTCGTCGGAGTGGTGCTGAGCGATCCAGCCGGCGATGATGGTTTCGATCGCGTCAGCGTTGGCCATACGTCCGGCGTGCGTGGCAAACCGATCATCCGAGAGCAGGTGCTCGAGACCGGCGGCCTTGCACAAGCGGGGAAAGAGCGCGTCATTGCCGGCATTGAAGTGAATCCAGCGCTCGTCCTTGCAACGATAGTTGTTGGCCGGCGCCGAATAGCGGTCGCGCGCGCCCTTGCGCGTGGCCTCCGTTCCGAACAGCGCGTATTCGGGAATGGCGGTCAGGAGCAGGGTCACCGCGCTGTCCAATAGTGCTGCGTCAACCACCTGCCCCCGTCCAGTCCGTTCGCGCGCCTGCAAGGCTCCGAGCGCACCGACGGTCGCGTAGAGGCCGGTCACCTGATCGACGACGAAGGCGCCCGAAGGGACCGGCTTGCCGCCGGCCTCGCCCGTGATCTCCATCAGGCCGCTCATGGCCTGCGCGATGACGTCGAAGCAGGGGCGCTGCGCGTGCGGTCCGGTCTGCCCGAAGCCCGAGATGCGCACCATGATCAGACGCGGATTGATGGCGGAAAGCTCCTCGTAGCTGCATCCCATCTTCTCCAAGGTGCCCGGCCGGAAATTCTCGATCAGGATGTCCGCCTTGGCGGCGAGGTCGCGCAGGAGCTGCTGGCCCTCGGCGCTACGATAGTCGAGCGCAAGGCTGCGCTTGTTGCGATTGAACATCATGACGTAGAGGCTCTCGCCTGCGATCTTTGGCGCGATCGCCCGGGCATCCTCACCCTTTCCGGCCCGCTCGACCTTGACGACGTCGGCGCCCATGTCGCCCAGCAGCATTCCGCAAACGGGTCCCGCAATGAAGCGCGACAAATCGAGGACCTTGATCCCCTCAAGCGAACCGGCCATTTCCTCTCCTTGACTGGAATTATACGGCTTCTTTCTTGCGCTTTTTGCCCGCCGCATGGGGGGCGCGCGCGGTGGACCCGCGGACAACGAGTCCCGTCGGGAAAATCTGCTCGCGTGCCGGCGACGGACGCTGGTTGCGGATCCGCTTCATCAGCATCTCGGCCGCAGCCGCGCCCATGATGCGCTTCTGCAGGTGGATGGTGGTCAGGTCGATGCGACGGAAGGAAGCGAGCCGGATGTCGTCGAGACCGACAACCGAAAGGTCGGCAGGCACCTTGATGCCGAGCTCCATGGCCGCCTCGATCACGCCCATGGCGTTCAGATCGTTGCTGGCCATGATCGCGGTGGGCCGATTGGGCAGAGACAACAAGCGCAGGCCGGCGTCATAGCCGGTCGGCAGGTTGTAGTCGCCGTTGAAGATGAGTTCGGCGTCCCGGTCGAGCTTCAGGCGGCGGATCGCGGCCTTGTAGGCCTCGAGCCGTTCGGCGGCGGTCGAGGAGTCCATCGGACCGCGCACGAAGCCGATGCGGGTATGGCCGAGACTGGCGAGATGATCTACGGCCTGGGTGATTCCGCCGACATTGTCGGAACCGACATAGTCATCCTCGTGGCGCGGACTGCGTCGTTGCACCAGCACAAAAGGCGTCCCCGAGTCGAGCAACTCGCGAACGCGCGGCGTATCCGTGTATTGGGAGATCAGCACCATGCCGTCGACCTGGCTGTCGAGCAGCGCACGCATATGCCAGATCTGCTTCTCCTCATCGCCATCCGTGTTGCAGAGAAGCAGGCTGCACTTTTCGCGGATCGCCACGTCCTCCACGCCACGGACGAAATCCGGAAAGGCCGGGTTGGCGACGTCGGCAATCAAGACGCCGATGGTGAAGCTGCGCTGCATCCGCAACGCCCGCGCCACGGCGGACGCACGGTAGCCGAGACGCTCGGCGGTCTCCTTCACCAGCCGCCGGGTCTCCTCGCTCACATGCTGCTTGCCAACCAGCGCGTTGGAGACGGTCGAGAGGGCGATACCGCACTCGTTGGCGACATCCTTGATCGTTACGCGCTTCTTGTCTTTCATGTCTCAGGCTCTCCGACACCCATGCACCGTTCGGCACCAATAGCGGCCGGCCGGGCTTCGTCCAGATTCAGACCCTGAGAGAACGCGCATCGCAAGCAGATTAAGTCCGCAGTTGACCACAGCGTCATAGCACGTGTAGCTTGCAAAACCAAGAAACGTTTTCGGAAATCGTTTCGTGGCTTTTTCAAGTCGACACGTTCAGGTCCAGATGGAGGATGCGAATGACACCCGGCACCAGCGGCGCGGCCCTTCTTGAAGCGCGTGGCGTCAGGAAATCCTACGGCCCGGTGCATGCCCTGCGGGGAGTCGACTTCCGCGTCCGCAAAGGCGAGACCGTCGCGCTCGTCGGCGACAATGGCGCGGGCAAGAGCACTTTCGTCAAGATCCTGTCCGGCGCCATTCAGCCGACCGGAGGAGAGATCCTGTTCGACGGCCGCCCCATCGCGATCTCCTCCACCGAGGTGGCAAGGAATCTGGGAATCGAAACCGTGTACCAGGACCTCGGCCTCTGCGACAATTTGAGCGTCGCCGACAACATATTCCTGGGCCGGGAAAGAACCTGGGGGATCGCCCCGCTGCGTTTCCTGGACAAGCGCAGCATGCGCGCGGCCGCCGACGATGCGCTGAAGGGCCTTTCTGTCAACGTGCCGCGAGCTGACGCCAACGTTTCCGGCCTCAGCGGGGGCCAGCGCCAGGCCGTTGCGCTTGCCCGCACCAAACTGTGGAAATCCTCGCTCGTGCTGCTCGACGAGCCGACTGCCGCTCTCGGCGTGCAGGAGACCAAGCGCGCCATGGACGCCGTGCGGAAGCTGCAGGAACAGGGCATCTCGATCGTGCTGATCAGCCACAACATGCCGCTGGTGATGGAGATGAGCCATCGCGTGGTGGTTCTACGGCACGGGACCAAGGTCGGCGATGTACCGACCGCCTCGGTCAACGGCGACGATATCGTGTCGCTGATCACCGGCGCCCGCCAGACATGGATCGAGGCGGCCTGAGCGCTTCACGGACAAGGCCCAACAATGGCGCAAACGCCGTCGAAACTCGTCTCGCTGGCCGAGGCCGCGCAATCCGTCGCCAGCGGCGCATCGCTGACCGCAGGCGGCTTCGCACATTCCCACCAGCCGCTCGCCTTCACGCGCGAGCTCGTCCGGCAAGGGCGCTCGCAGCTCACGCTGATGAGCGTCGCAGAATGCTGGGTCGCCGAGTTCCTGGCCGCCGCGGGCATGCTCGAAAAGGTCTATTTCTCGAACTTCATGTTCGAGGGTTATGGCCGCTGCCAACGCTTCTCCAAGGCGGTGGAGGCCGGCACCATCGCGGTCGAAGACCACAGCCATTTCGGCATGGTGTCGCGCTTGATGGCGGCGGGGCTCGGCTTGCCGTTCATGCCCATGAAGGCGATGGCGGGGACGGATATCCTCGCAGTCTCCGGTTTCGAGCCGGCGGCGCACAAGGCGAAGCGCCTGGATTCGCCCTTCGGCAACGGCGTTGTCACCGCGGTCTCTCCGCTCAAACCCGACGTGGCCGTCATTCACGCCGCCCGCGCGGACCGGCTCGGCAATGTGCAGCTATTCGGGACAACGTCAGTGATCGAGGAGCAGGCGCGCACTGCGGCACAGGTGATCGTCACCGTCGAGGAGATCGTGGAGACCGACGTCATCCGCCGTCAACCGGAACTCACGTTGCTGCCGGCGCTGATGGTCGACATGGTGGTCCATGTGCCCTACGGCGCCCATCCGACGGGAGTCTACGGCTACTACGACCATGACGCCCCTCACCTTGCCGACTACTACGCAGCGTCGCGCTCGGAGACTGACACAGCCGCCTGGCTCGACCGCTGGGTGCATGGCCTGCCCGACCATTTCGCCTATCTGGACACCCTGACGATATCCCGACTGCTCCGCCTGCGCGTCGACCCCGCGGTGGGTTACCTGCATGAGGTCCGCCATGACTGACGTCAGCCGCGACGAATACATGGCCGTCGCCGCCTCGCGCGAGATTCGCGACGGCGACACCGCCTTCATCGGGACCGGCCTGCCCATGGTAGCCGCCTATCTCGCCAAGGCGACGCACGCGCCGCGCGTCAACCTCGTGTTCGAGTCCGGCATCATCGATCCCCAGCCTGTCGATCTCGCTACCGGCGTGGGCGACTACCGGCTTGTGCACGGCTCCACCAAGGTCGCCGGTACGTTCTATGCCCTCAGCCTGCTGCAGCAGGCGAAGGTCGACATCGGCTTCCTTGGCACGGCCGAGATCGATCCCTACGGCAACCTCAACTCCACGGTGATCGGGCCCTACGACCGGCCGCGGGTCCGGCTGCCGGGCAGCGGCGGCGCCAACGACATTGCCAGCATGGCGAAGCGTTTCGTGGTGATCGCGCGCCTCGATCGCAAGCGCTTCGTCGAGAAGGTGCAGTACCTGACGACACCGGGTTTCCTCACCGGTCCTGGCGCACGCGAAGCGGCGGGCTTGCCGGGGGCCGGCCCGGTCAGGGTGATCAGCGATCGCGCGATCCTTGGTTTCGATCCGGCCTCGAGGCGCATGCGCGTGGAGCGCCTATATCCCGGCGCTACGCTTGCCGAGGTGCAGGAGCACATCGCCTTTCCCATCGATGCGGCACCGACGCTCGAAATCGAGCCGGAGCCCGATCTTCATCTGCTGCGTCTGCTGCGCGACGTCATCGACCCCGACGGGGTCTATGTCGGCCGCGACGAGCGCTGAGCACACCCGAGGATTCCCGCCAATGTCCGCCGGACACAAAGTCGTTTCGCTCGCCGATGCAATCGGCCTCATTCGTGACGCCGACTGTGTCGCCCTTGGCGGTCACGCAGGGCGCAAACCACCAATGGCGCTGGCGTGCGAGATCATCCGGCAGGGCCGCAAGGACCTTCGTCTCGTGTCCTGGGACAAAGGCCTGGCGCTCGAACTCCTCATTGCCGCGGGTTGCGGCGCGCGTATCGCGGCCGATGACATGGAGACGCGGGATCGCATCCGCGCCATCGCGCTCGGGTTGCCCTCCACATCGGGCACGTGGGACTCCCATTTCCGCATATTGCGGCCGGATTTCGTGCTCCTGCATGCGCAGTGGGCCGATACGGACGGCAACGTTCGCTTCGCGCTGGATCAATGGGAGCCCGAACTCCCGGACTTGCTGCTCGCGAAGGCAGGCGCAAAAGCGATCGTGTCCGTCGAGCAGGTCGTCAGCGCTCAAGCGATCGCCCGGCGCCCGACCGATCCGTTCCTGTCCGGTGAGGCCGTCGCCTGCATCGTCGAGGCGCCTTACGGCGCCTATCCCGCCGCCTGCGACACCCGCTACGAAGCGGACCACGCAGCGCTTGGGGAAATCGCCGAAGCGACGCGGTCGCACCAGGCCCTACGGGCCTGGCTGGACAAGCATGTCTTCAAGCCGGGCGATCACTGGGCGACCCTCGATGCCGTCGGTTCGCGACGGCTGCTCGGCATCACGACCGACCGGGTGTTGAGGGTCTGATCCGCGAAGCCGCCGCACCCGGCTGCAGGCCTCAGATCGGATCCTTCCAGACGTTCTCGCTCCCGTCGATGCGGACGTCGATCAGGTAGAAGCGGCCGGAGGCCTTGCCTCGTGCAATCGCGTCGGCCAGATCGCCGGGATTGGCAACCTTCTCACCGTCGCCGCCCATGCACTTGGCGATGCCTGCATAGTCCACGTCGCCGAAATCGACGCCGATGTAGCGCTGGCCGTGGAAGTGCAGCTCTTCCTGCTTGATGTTGCCGTACGCCATGTCGTTCATCACGATCAGCGTGAACGGCGCCTTCTCGCGCACGGCAGTCTCCATGTCGCCCATGCTCATGCCGAGCGAGCCGTCGCCCACGACGGCGATGACGTCCTTGCGCGGTCCCGCAAGCTTGGCGGCGATCGCAGCCGGCAGACCGAAGGCCATGTTTCCGTAGCCGACCGGCTTCATGTAGGCGCCGGGCGTCTTGATCGGCAGCATATGCGTCCAGACGCCGGGGTTGCCTGCATCGGCAACGATCACCGTGTTCGCGTCGATCGCCGCGCCAAGCGTCTGCATGACCCATTGCGGCTTGATCGGCCGCGACGTCGCGTAGGCCGGAGCGAAGACGTCCTTGCGCCAATCCTCCCGCAGCCGCCTGGCCTGAGCGAGCCAGTCCGCCCGCGCGGCGGCATTGGCCGATACCTTGCCCTGCAGCGCCGCCGCGAGCCGCCGCAAGGCATCGGCGGCGTCGCCGATCACGCCCACCGCGACCGGGTAGTTGCGACCGACGATCGCCGGATCGAGGTCCACCTGCGCGATGTTCCGGGTGAGCGGCAGCGTCCAGCGCGAGGTCGACGCTGCATTCATGCTGTTGCCGACGACAAGGATGCAATCTGAGTCCTGCAACAGATGCTTGGAAACCTTGGTGCCGAAGCGGCTGCGCGGGCCAAAGCACAGATCGTGGTCGCCGGGCACGGCGGAGATGCCATTGAAGCTCGTCACGATCGGCGCACCGAGCAGTTCGGCCAGCTTCAGCGCGGCCTCGCCGGCCCGCGCGATGATCGCGCCGCGACCAAGCCACAGCACCGGTTTCCTGGCGGCGGCCAGCGCCTGGGCAGCCGCCGCGATGGAGGCTTCAGGAGCGACCGGGCGCTCGTTGAAGCGGTAATTTTGCGGCTCGATCGGCTCGAACGCGATCTCGCCGCCCTCAACCGCATCCCGGGCGAAATCGAGGAGAACGGGGCCGGGATTGCCGGTCGTCGCCACACGGAAGGCCTCGCGCACAGCCTGCGGAATGCCCTCGCTGTCCGGTACGAAGCGGCTCAGCTTGGTGAACTGCCGAAACAGCGTGATGTGATCGGCATCCTGGTTATCGTCCTGGCCGATATGCCGACGCCGGTTGTTGCAGGTAATCACCACAACCGGGCTTGAATCGCGGTGTGCACCGCCCACGGCAGTAATCAGGTTGGTGGCCCCGGGGCCGGTGGTCGCGAGGCAGACGCCGGGCTTGCCGGTCAGGCGACCGTAGGCGTCGGCCATGTGTGCGGCAGCACGCTCGTCGCGCGTCGTGATGAAACGGATGCCGGGCTCGTCGTAGAGCGCGTCCATGATCGAGAGCGTTTGGCCGCCAGGCACGCCGAAGATGAATTCCACGCCCTCGAGCTTGAGGCATTGGATGACCGCGCGTGCGGCTCCGATCTTCGCTCGCGCGGGCTGTGAAGTCGTCATCTGCTGCACTCCTGACTGTCTTTGAGGTCTGCGGCCGCCTTGGCCATGGCAGCGACGCGTAGCAGAAAAAAACGTTTTCGGAAATCGTTTTTTGTGTCTTTATGCCAGTACGCTAAACCGACGTACGGGATCCATGAATTTTGCCTGCCTCTCCCGCCGCCATCACCTTCACAGGATCGGTTCATAATGCGGGGTGACCTGATCCTCGCCATCGACGCCGGCACCAGCAGCACGCGGGCCACACTCTTCGACGCGACCGGCGTGCGGCTTGCCCATGCCAGCCGCCCCTTCAGCGTTGCGCTTCAGGCGTCGTTCGCCGAGGCCGATCCAACGTCGCTATGGGCAGCGGTCGTCGAAACGGTCCGCGACCTCCGGGTTGATGGGGCGCGCATCGCCGCGATCGGCGTCACTGCCGCGATTGGCATGGTGCTCACGGACGCGCATGGGCTGCCGCTTGCGCACATCTGCACATGGCAGGACCGGCGCGCGACGCGTGAAGCTGCCCTCATCGAGAACCGGCTTGGCGCCGCAACGGTCTATGGCATCTCCGGTCGCCGGATCGCCCCCGAGCTGACCGGGCCGCTGCTGCTGTGGTTCCGCGATCACCGGGCCAACGTCTTCGCCAAGGCGCGCCTGATGCTGACCATGAAGGACTGGCTGCTCATGCGCCTTTGCGGCGAAGCCGTCTGCGACCCTGCGGGCGCTTCCTATTCGCTGTTGTTCGATGTCGGGCGGGGGGCCTGGAGCCAGGACTTGATCGCAGCGCTGGAGCTGCCGCGCGACCTTTTTCCCGAGATACGCGACGGCACTGCGGTCGCCGGCCGGCTGACCTGGGACGCGGCGAGTGCTCTCGGGCTGCTGGATGGAACATCGGTGGTGGTCGGCGGCCCTGACGGCACCGTGGGCGGAATGGGAGGCGGCATGGTCGAGCCCGGCATCGCCGTCAACGTCATGGGCACCACGGACGTCATCTTCGCTTGCGCCGACCAGCCGTGCTTCGATCCGGATCGCCGCCTCGTCCTCAATCGCTTTCCCGTTGGAGAAGCCTGGTGCGTCGGCGGTCCCATGGCGGCCACCGGCGGCGCGGTCGCATGGCTTGCCGGCGTGCTCGGCGCCGACTTGCCGACGCTGACGGCCGAAGCCGCCGCGATCGCAGCCGGCAGCGACGGCCTGATCTTTTCACCCATGCTGGCGGGTTCGCGGACCCCGCGATGGGACGTCACCGAACGCGGCGGCCTGACGCGACTGAGTTTCGAGCACGGACGTGGACACCTGTTCCGCGCCGCGCTCGAAGGCGTAGCGGTTGAGGTCGCAGAGGTCTTCGATGCGCTGGCGGCCGCGGGCATGCCGGTGCGCGAGATCCGCGCCGTCGGCGGTGGGGCCGAGTCTTCGCTGTGGCTCGAAATTCGTGCCGCCCTGCTCGGCAAGCCGCTCATCGTACCGGAGGTCGCCGAGGCTTCCGCGCTCGGTGCCGCCATGCTGGCAGCCGTCGGCGTCGGACTCCATGCGGACCTCCGGGCGGCCAGCGCCGCGATGGTTCGAATCCGCGAGAAGATCGAACCGGCGCCCGATGCGATCGCCGCCTACGCTCATCTCAAGAAGCAGTATCTCGCCTACCGCCAACACCTCGACAGACTTCCGGTTCAGGAAGCAGGAGATCTTTGACATGTTCAGTGCGCTACAGGGATTGAAGGTCCTCGATGTGTCGCGCTTCATCGCCGGCCCGTTCTGCGCGATGCAGCTTGCGGATCACGGTGCAGACGTCGTCAAGGTGGAGCGCCTCGACTCGGGCGACGACACCCGCGAGAACGAGCCGAAGCTCGGCGGCGAGAGCGTCTATTTCATGACGTACAACCGCAACAAGCGCAGCTTCGCGCTCGATTTCCGCAAGCCTGAGGCCCAGCAGGTGCTGCGCGAGCTCGCCGGCAAGGCCGACATCCTGATCGAAAACTTCCGTCCGGGAACGATGGAGCAGATGGGCTGCGGCTGGGAGGCGCTGCACGCGCTCAACCCGCGGCTCATCATGGTGCGCATCTCGGGTTTCGGGCAGACCGGGCCTCTCTCGCAACGACCCTGCTTCGACGTGATCGCGCAGGCGACGAGCGGATTGATGGAGCTCACCGGCGACCCGAACGGGCCGCCAACCATGGCCGGCACCTTCGTGGTGGATTACACGACCGCGCTCTACGCGACCATCGGAGCGCTCACCGCTCTTGCCGCCCGCGAGCAGACCGGCAAGGGCCAGCTCGTCGAGGCCACGTTGCTCGAGAGCGCAGCCAGCCTGCTGATGACGGCGATCCCGGAGCAGGCTGTCCTCGGCCGCAGCATGAGCCGCCAGGGCAACCGCGACCGCTACACATCACCAGTCAACACCTTCAAGGGATCGGACGGCGCCTGGGTGCATATCGCCTCCGGCACCGATCCGCTGTTCCAGCGCCTGGTCACCGCGATGGGACGCGAGGACCTGCTGCAGGATCCGCGCTTCGCCACCGTCAAGGCGCGCGTGGCGAACGCATCGGCGATCGAGGCCGAAGTCCAGGCCTGGGTCAGCAGACACACCGCCGACGCCGTGGTCGAGGCCATGGACCGCGCCGGTGTGCCCTGTGCGAAGGTCTCCACAATGGCAGACGTGGTCGAGAACCCCCAGCTCAAGGCCCGCAACCAGATCCTGACGGTCGATCATCCACGCGCCGGCGCATATCCGACACACGGGATCACGGTCACGTTGCGCGAGACACCGGGCGCCGTGCGCCGACCTTCCCCTCTCGTCGGCGAGCACACAAGCGAGGTGGCTGCCGAGTGGCTCGGCTGGCCCCGAGAACGCTGCGATGAGTTGTTCGGAAAGCGCGTGATCGGATGAGGGGCTTACGGCGCCCGCGCTGGACCTCGGATGCCGACGAAACATTCGGCCCCGTGGCGCCATGCTGCGCTGGCCGACCTGCCCGGAACAGCGGTCTTAGCGGTTGACCTTTGCGAGAGGGCCTGATCAAGTAGTGTGCAGAAACGTTTTTCGGAAATCGTTTTCGGAGTAGCAGCCCTACGGCGGAAACGTTCTGGGCCGATGCCCCCGCCAAGGGCCGGCCCTTATCGGGAGGGACTACATGTTCGCTATACGCTGGCTCAAGGCACCCATGCTCGCGCTGGCCGCGGCCGCCGCGGCGATGCCTGCACAGGCACAGGACAAGATCACCATCGGCGCGATCATCTACGCGCGTGACTCGCAATACTGGCAGCAGATCGAGCGCGGCATGCGCGACGCGGCCGCGAAATACGGCGCGACGATCACGTTCGGCCTCAACCAGCGCAAGCTGCCGACCGAGGGCCAGGTGATCGAGGACTTCGTCACCCGTGGAGTCGACGTGCTGATCATGCCGCCGCTCGACAAGCAGGGTTCGGTCGCGTCCGCCCGCCGGGCCAAGGACCGCAACATCATGGTCGTCGAGTACGATACCAGACTCGAGGATGCTTCGATCGCCAGCCACTCGATCGGCGTCGACAGCCACGAACTGGCCGCCGCGGTCGGCAAGGAGCTGCGCAAGTACCTGGAGAGCAAGGGCGGCCAGCCCTCGATCGGCATCATCACGCTGCCGCCGATCAACGCCAACATGCAGCCCCGCCGTCAGGGCTTCCTGTCCGCTCTCGAAGGCTTGAAGTACGAGACCGTCGCCGAGGTCAGCGGCGCCACGCCCGAGGAGGGCGCGAACGGCCTGGAGAACATCCTCCGCCGCAAGCCTGACACCACGGCCATCTGGGCCTCCAACGCCGGCACGCTCGCCGGAGCGGCAGCCGCAGCGCGCCGGGCCAACACGCAGACCAAGCTGTACGGTATCGACATGAGCCAGGATCTTGCCCAGATGCTGCTCGACCCGTCCAGCGCGGTGGAAGCGATCGCCGACCAACAGCCTTACCGCATCGGCTATCTGACGGTTGAAACCGCGGTGAAGGCCAAGCGCGGCGAAAATCAGCCCCGCTACGTCAACGTGCCGGTGAAGCTCTACACCAAGAGCGATCAGCAGCCGGTGAAAGAATATCTGGACCTCGTGCGCTCGTTGTCCAACTAAGGCGCGAAGTTCCTTGGAGCCCCTCGAATCTTCCTGCGAGAACTCATGTCCATGAACAGCACGCTCGCCCAACCTCGCGAAGGCATCAATCCTGCGCGATTAAAGGCGGCCCTGGCCTCCTGGCGCGCCGAGATCGGCGTCGGCATCGCGCTGGCGGTACTCATCATCTACTTCTCGGCGACGGCTTCGAATTTCCTGACCGTGGCCAATTTCGCGACGCTTCTCACCCAGACTTCGGTCGTCGCGATGATCGCGGTCGGGATGACGATGGTGATCATCGCAGGTGAGATCGACCTGTCGGTGGGAGCAACCGTCGGCCTTGCCGGAACCGTGATGTCGCTCCTGGTCGTGAAACTCGGCTGGTCGCTCGTGACCGCAAGCGCACTCGCAGTCGGCATTGCAGTCCTCATCGGCGCCTTCATCGGGGCGCTGCGCGTGTTCTGGGCGATCCCGTCCTTCATCACGACGCTGGGGCTGCTGTCGGCGCTGCGCGGCGTCGCGTTCTACGTCAGCGACGGCCTCACCATCGGGCCGATGCCGAAGGCGCTCGACAGTCTATGGTATGGCTCCGTTCTCGGGCTGCCCACTCCGGTCGTTCTCATGGCCGGCACGATCGGACTTGGTTGGCTGCTGCTATCGCAACTGCGCTTCGGGCGCCACCTCTATGCCGTCGGCGGCAACCCGATCACAGCCTCGCGCTACGGCGTGCCCGTGCGAGGCATCCGCATTGCCGTGTTCATCATTGTCCAGGTGCTCGCGGCGATCGGCGGCATCATGCTCGTCTCGCGGCTGAACTCGGGCAGCGCCACCGTCGGCGAGCACGTCGAACTCGACGTGATCGCCGCGGTCATCGTCGGCGGAACAAGCCTGAATGGCGGTTATGGTCGCCTTATCGGCACTGTGCTCGGCGTCATGTTCGTCGCCGTGCTGCGCAACGGCATGGTTCTCGCCGGCATCGACCCCATCGTGTTCCTGATCGCCCAGGGCCTCGTCATCATCCTCGCCGTCTGGTGGAGCATGCTCCGCCGGCAGCGCACACGTGCGGACGGATTCGCATGAGCAAAGCTCCACTTGCCTCGAAGTTGATTACCTTGGCGGAAGCCGCCGGACGCGTTCCCGACGGTTGCCGGCTCGCCCTCGGCGGCTTCGCCGTCTATCAGAAACCGATGGCCTTCGTGCGCGAGTTGATCCGCCAGGGCCGGCGTGACCTGACGATCATCGGATCCGCTCACTCCTTCGATGTCGACATGCTGGCAGGCGCCGGCTGCCTGAAGAAGGTCGAAACGTCTTATGTGGGGCTGGAGAAGCATGGCCTGGCACGCAACTATCGCCGCGCGGTGGAAGGCGGACGCCTCAAAGTCGTGGACTATCCCGAGATGGCCTGCTGGGACCGCTTCCGCGCCAACCAGGATGGCTTCGACTTCTGGCCGGCCAAGTTTCTGGGCGGCAATGATGTCGTCACCTACAACGACGAGATCAAGGAATTCCCCTGCCCCATCACCGGCCGCAGGCTGCACGCTTTCCCGGCGGCAAATCCCGATGTGGTGGTGATCCACGCCATCGCGGCTGACGAGCAGGGCAACATCGTAACGCCGGCGCGGCGGCTGCTGCCGCAGAGCGGCGACGTGCTCATGGCCCGCTCGTGCGAGCATGTCATCGTGACGGCGGAAAAGATCGTACCGAAATCCTTCATCAAGCGGCATGCCCGTTTCGTGGAGCTGCCCTCCTATCGGATCAGCGCCGTGGTGGAGGTCCCATGGGGCGCGCATCCGACGCCTACGCTGGGGCGATATCTCGCCGACGATACCCATCTCGATGCCTATGTGGCGGCCTCTGCAAGCGAGGGCACCTTCGCCGGATACCTTGATGATTGGGTCCGCCGGCCGGCAGACCATTTCGCTTATCTGGACAAGCTCGGCGCCGCCCAACTTTCCCGTCTCACCGATCTCGGAAGCCTTGCATGACCGCGCCCGCCACCCTCAACGAAACGCTCGCCGTCGCGCTGGCGCGCAGCTTTGCCGATCGCGAGGTCGGCTTCACGGGTCTCCTCACGGGCGCCGCGGCGGCCCTGTTCGGGACCGGCATCCCGCTTGCGGCCATGGAGCTCGCCAAGCGCATGCATGCGCCGAACCTGACCATCCTGCTCGCCGGCTGCTACCACAACCCGGACTTCAGCGAGATCGACCGGCTGCCCGACTCGGAGCACAGCGCGATGCTGCGCGACCTGCCGTGCGAGTCCCAGATGGTCGACTATCCGGGCCAGTTCGTGCTCAAACGCGGCGATGTAAGCTTCGGATTCAGCAGTGCAGTGCAGGTGGACCGCGTCGGCAACATCAACAGTGTTTGCGTCGGCCCGCACGACCGGCCCAAGGTTCGCCTCGTCGGCCCCATCCTGCAGCCCGAGCACATGACGCTGTTCCGCCGCGAATATGTGATGATGCCACACCATGACCGGCGCAACTTCGTCGAGAAGGTCGATTACGTCTCCGGCGTCGGCTACCCGGGAGGGCTCGACGGGCGCAGGAAGCTCGGCCTTGACTGGGGCGGCCCCTGCATGGTCGTCACCCCCAAATGTCTTTTCGACTTCGACCGCGAGGCCGGGCACATGAAGGTCCGCTCGATCCACTGCGGTGTCAGCCGGCAGGAGCTGCAGGACGCCACCGGATTCGACCTCGGCGACCTTTCATCGATTCCCGAAACCGAGGCGCCGACAGCAGAAGAGTTGCACATCCTCCGCCGCGACGTGGATCCGCGCGGTGTCCTGATGCCGGCCCAATGACAGGATTGACTTCGGCTCAGACACCCCCGTAGATCACGAGTGACGGTTCCCCTCGACGGGGATCAAAAGGGAACGTGGTGCGGGACTTCTCCCCTAAGCCACGGCTGCCCCCGCAACTGTAAGCGGCGAATCTTTCGTCATACGCCACTGGGAGCCTCGGTCCTGGGAAGGCGACGAAAGGTTAGGACCCGCAAGCCAGGAGACCTGCCGTCAGCCGTGGTCACACGCGAAAATGTCGGTCGGGGAGTACAGACATTGCTTTCGCCCAGCGTGCCATAGGCACGTTCGAGCGAGACCTCGTTCGCTGTGACGTGCCACTGACGTCATACCGAGGCCTGCTCGTGCTCTCTATCGTTACTATCCCAAGGCAGCGTCATGCTGCGCTCGCGTTCGGATGCCTTCTCCCAATTGTGCTGCTCCACTCTTGTTCTGCAAAGGCCCAGCAGCCTGATTCGTCCCATGTCTTGCCTCCGGTCAGCGTTACCCAGCCGCAAAAGCCTCCGGCAAAGCGTCTCAATCATCAGCGTTCAACTTCCGCAGCGCGACCTGCGCGATCTCAGTCGAGCCGGAGCGCAGCGGCACGCAGTGCCGCGCCCTCGATCGCAACATCCGACACGCCATCGCCGACGCTGAGCCTGAACAAGCAGAACGCGAGTGGCAGCCGCCTCAACCTCACTCCACTGCAAACGCCCGCCAGCGTCGAAACGATCACCTCGCAGACCATCGCAGAACGCGGCCAGCATAGTATCACGGACGCGGTCACCCAGAACGCAGTGGGCTTTACCGCAAGCCCGGCCCCCGGTAATGGCGGCCTCTCGTTCAGCACACGCGGCTTCACCGGAAGCAATTCGGTGATGACGCTTTATGACGGCACTCGCCTCTATGTTGGTGCCGGAACCGTGACCTTTCCATTCGATACGTGGTCGGCGGATCGCATCGAGATCATGCGCGGGCCAGCCTCCGTTCTGTACGGCGAAGGCGCGATTGGCGGGATCATCAATGTGATCCCCAAAAAACCCGTCACGACGCCCTACAACGATGCCGAGATGTCGCTCGATACCAATACGACGCGACGCATTGCAGTGGATAGCGGCGGCCCGATCAATCCGAACGTATCCTATCGCGTCAATGCCGTCGGCAACATGTCGAACGGTTGGGTTGACCGCGACGAGACATCGAATCTGGCGATCTCGGCCGCGGTGCGGGTCCAGGCCGCCGAAAATCTCGCTTTCACACTCTCGAACGACTACGGCAATCGAAGCCCCTCGCGCTATTTCGGCACACCGCTGATCAACGGCGCAATCGACGACGCGTTGCGGTTCAAGAACTACAACGTGCTCGACAGCGCGATCCGCTATCAGGATAACTGGAGCCAGTTCAAGACCGAGTGGGACGCGGCGGACGGAGTCAAGGTCCAGAACACACTCTACTACCTGACCAGCCGTCGGCACTGGCGTGATGTCGATCTATCTCAGTCAGCAGCGCTCCTCACTGCACCGCATACTAAAGCCCTGTCGCGCAAACAGAACCCCCGGCAATCGCTTGCCGGGGGGCTTGATTAAGTTTCGTGTGAAACGAGGATCAGAAGTTGCGCTGAACGCGGACGTTCAAGCTGAACGTATCCTGGTCCTTGAAGTCGTACCGAGCGGTCGGCATCGGCGCCGACGGGGTAAGGATAGCAGAGCCAGTGAACTTCTGGTCGAGGTGGAACCACATGAATTCGCCCGAGAACGTCAGGTTCTTGACCGGGGTCCAGCGGGTGATCGTACCGAGCTGCGAGACGTTGAAGTCGGGGTTACAGCTGAAGTCGGCACTGGTCGCTGTGAGGCGGGCAGCAGTGAAGGTGGAGCAAACGAAGAATTTTGCCGTGTTATCGTAGCTCACGCTGGAGTAGCTGCCGAACAAGCTGCTCGACCAGTAGGGATCCCAGTTGTGGTTGAACGCACCACGGACGCCCCATGCTGTCGTCAGATGGATTTTCCCATCAGCACCAAACAACGGACCCGCCAAGCCAGCCGGTGCATATACTCCGTCCGTCACCGCCCCGAAGCCGATGCTCCCGAAGGAACCGAAATTACCGCTACCGAACATCGAGAACGGGTTAGGCGATGTCGACGACGTCGAGATCACCTGCTTGGTGTTACCCTTGGCAAAGGTGGCATCGATCTTGAAGTCGTCGCCGGGACCGGTCGGGATGTTCTTGATCTGCAACGCAGCCATCACCGCGCCGCCCCACTTGGTGTCGGGGTGACCGGAGAGTTCAGACAGATTGGTCGGCGCCGCACCCGGCAGACCGACCGCACCGGCAGGAGCACCGACCGTATTCAGGACATTGTAGGAGCCGTTGACTTCATGCGCCGAAGCCGAAATCTGGAACAGACCCCAAGCCTGGTCGATGCGGATGTTACCGACGACGTCGGGCGCATGCACGCCGGCATAGGCGTTGGCGACAGCGCCCTGTGACGTGAGCGGCACGGTCAGGTTGGCCACGACGGTGCGGTCGAAGACGGTCGGATCATCGAGGCCGATGGTGCCCGACACGCCGTTGCCGAACTGCGCGGTGTACTGGATGTTGTTCACGCCGGTGACGGTGTCATGACCGCCGAGCAGGAACGACGAGTTGTTGCCCGGATAACCATGCCACGGCGTCGCGTAGGCCGATGCCGACTTACCGAAGGTGAAGCCCGCGAACTGGATGAACACGAATTCGACCGCGACATAGCCGCCGCCGGGAGTGTCAAGCAACTGAGAGCCCGCGACCGGGAGCGAACCGTTGATCGAGTTCGGGTTGGTGGTGCTGCCGCCGAGCGTCGAGAACTGGAAGTCGGCTTGAGCGAAGGTACGGACCACGCCATATTCGGTCGCGGTGCGGGTATCGACCGTCAGCGCCATACGGGAGCGGGCGGCGAAGTAGTCGGCATACCGGTTCTGCTGACCGAGGTCGCCCGACCACGCCGGCTGATTGTAGATGCTGCCGTTGAACGTGGTGTCGACACGCAGGTAACCACCGATCTTCATGCAGGTGTCGGTGCCGGGGATGTACCAGAAACCGGCGCCGTAGAGCGAACAGATCCTCACGTACTCGACCGCTTTGGCCTTGACGGGAAGATCGGCCGCCTGTGCCCCGCCCATGGCGAGCAGACCCGCCGCTGAGCCGAGGATAAGGCTCTTAACCATCTTCATGTTAAACCTCCAAGTTGCTCTGTAAGGAAGAGCTGCGGATCCGCCGGGTAAAAACCCTGAAGCTGATTCCCTAGTCCCCCCAAAACCCGTCAAGCCGCTTCGCGCTTTCGGACTCCCGCGAAAACGCGAGGGACTTAAGCGAACCACCAAGAACGGGACGACTTCGGGATGCCCCCCTCCGTCGCTGTTCCATAAGAAACGAAGGTCTCCAAACGCGCAACAAAAGAGAGAGGAGTCCGCAGGTACCTCCGCTTCTTTTCGGACGCATGTTGCACAAATATCACGGCGCTGTGAGTGGGCGTGATCGACCAACACACTGAAATAATTAGCTTATTTTGCCTCAACGCCCGACTGAAATTTAGGCACTCACCAGAAGGGAACTCGACAGCGCGTGCGCGGGGAGGTTTACGATGGCACGAGATGATCCCCACAGGAGAATCATCGAGGAGAATCATTCTTCCTTGAAGTCGCCGATCCATTGATTGCCGGTCGCGCTGGACCCATGCCTCGCAGACCCGCCAAAACCTTGCCAACCGTCTGTATGTTAACGCCTGTTCACGGATCTGTTGTCTCTGGCACGGCCCCGAAACATCATCCAACGCCCTTTCCGGCGGCGACCGTAAAGCGCCCGCAAAGGGGCTGACGAAGACGCAGGCGTTTGACCAAGATCTTGGCCGAACGCGCCGCCGAAAAGCGCGACGCCGGTGAGGTGCTAATCCGCGAGGCGGACGCTCTCGCCGCCGAGAGTTCGAACAGGCGCATGTGGGCTTATGGCGGGCCGATCGATCGACCAGGCGATCAACGCGAGGTACAGCTGGCTCGAGATCAAGTGCTCGCGCTGCAAGGTACCGCGTAGCAGCGCGCTCGGCTCCAGCCTTGGCTTCGCCCGCATCGTATGGCGCAAATTGGTGCGCCATGCAGCAAGGCCGGGACTTTGGCTAGCGTTGCAGGACCCATCGCCCGGTCTGCGCCATTGATCTACGTCGATATGTGGTTCTTGCCGTTCTTCCCTTTATTGCAGGCGGCCTTGGCACCAGCGCGGGCGAGCTGAAAACCTTTCGGATTGTAGACCCGCACTACGCTGCTATCCAACGTCTTCAAGGAGGAAAAATATGCTGAACATGCGAACGCTGTTGGCAGTCGCCATACTTCCATTCCTTGCAACCTCATCATCGGCGCAAACAGGACAACAGACGGATAGGACTGGGGCGATACGTGCTGAATGCTTCAGGCAGGCCAATGAGGCGGCAAGAGCCCAAGTGGGCATGCTTCTGCTAATCCCGCTGCCACTGCCAAAGGAAACGCTGTTGGCGCAGACGCCTACTACTCGTGCATCCGTAGAAACGGACTCCGAAGGTAAACACACCCTCGGCGAGGATCGGTCTCACCTGCATCCACTTGCGCTTGGACAGCCGAAATGTCCCCGAGCGCGAGATACTCACGCAGGTCCGGCAGATCCTCGACGAGGACTGCCCTGCTCCGCTTCAATCCGCTTCAGTTCATCAGCAACCCTCAGACGGCTAAGCGGCAACGCATAAGCACTTGCCGTGCAAGCTATTGCGACCGCCGTCGTCTGAACCAGTTGCCATCGTTTGAGTGATGCTGCACTGCATGAGTCCGCATGCGGCCCAAAAACGGACATGCAGGGAATTTCGGCCGAACTTCTGAGACGGCATTCTGTTTTCGCTACGGCCTGCTTCGCTTCGGACGCAACGACGATTTCGATGCTTGGCCCGCGACAGAACGACCCGACGGGCAAATCACTCGAAAGTCTGTCCACCCTTGCAGCGAAAAATATTCCGCTTTCGCCGTCGGGCAAATCAGTGATTTAACTCCGCGCGTCTCACCCAAGATGAGGGGCGGCTCGCGATCGTC
>NZ_JBEGDB010000146.1:0-19274 GCF_043638955.1 Bradyrhizobium sp. 31Argb
TGCGTTCGTCTTTCGCAACAACTGCGTCCACCGCATCTCACCGCAACGTTCGTGACGATCGCGAGCCGCCCCTCATCTTCGGTGAGACGCGCGGGGTTAAATCACTGATTTGCCCGACGACGGAAGCGGAATGTTTTTCGCGTGGGGACTGGACGGGGCAAATCACGTTGAAATGTCTAGGAAATTTGACATGCGCGCGCATCGCGTTTCGGGGCACGCGGCAGTGTCATCTCGCCTTGTTCGATTGAGCCGAGTATGTGCCGAGGGTTTTGCACCCTACAACGACACCGCCGTGCGGAGCAGGGCTCGGCTTCCGCCTTGCTCTGGCCCCAGAGGGTGGCGATGTCAGATGCTTTGCAAAAGTGAATTGGAGCGGTGGGGCATGCGAGCAGGCCGAACGTTGATCGCCCGGTTTATCGTCGCTTTATTCCTTGCAGGCATGGTTACGTTGCCTTGCGGGGCAGGCCAGCAGGAAATGCTGGCGCTGATGCAACGCATCACGGCGCTCGCCAAGGAGGGGCGATACAGCGAAGCCCTGCCGCTGGCCAGAAAGCTGACAAGCGAGGCTGAAAAGACCACCGGTCGACAGTCGCTTTTGACGGCGACAACCCTTGTCGTGCTGGCGCAGGCGCTGCAGGCCCAGGGCGAGATGACCGAAGCCGAAACTGCATTGAAAAGAGCGCTTGCCATCCGCGAGAAGGCTCTTGGTCCAAATCATCCCGATGTCGCGGCAGTCCTTGGCACTCTCGGCCAGATCGCCTTCAGCCAGAACCGATTGAACGACGCCGAGCGGAACGCTGCGCGCGCGATTGCCATCAACGAAAGCGCCTTGGGCCGCGACAATCTCAACACCGCGATGGCGCGCATGCAGCTCGGCAATGTGCGTCACCGTCAATTGAGAGAGGCGGAGGCGCTCGAGATTTACAGCCAGGCGCTTGAAGTCTTCAAGCGCGCATCGGGACAGGCCGACATCATGGTCCCGGTGGTCCTGAACAACATCGCGGAGGCGTACAAGGCGCAAGGCCGGCTTCAGCTTGCCGAGGAACGATTCCTTGAAGCGCTCGGTCTCCAGGAACAGCGCCACGGCCGTGACAGCGTCTATCTCGCCTCGACGCTCAACAATCTCGGAGAACTCAGGCGCCTGCAGGGGCGGCTTTCCGACGCCGAGCAACTGGCACGGCGCACATTGGCCATCAGGGAAAAGGCGCTCGGCAGTGATCATGCCGACGTCGCCGCCAGCCTCAACAATCTCGCGATCGTTCTTTCTCGGCAGGGCAGGGCCCAGGACGCCGAAACCCTGCTGGCTCGTGCGCTTGCCATTCAGGAAAAGGCATTCGGACCTGACCACCCGAATGTGGCGACGACGTTAAACAATCTCGCTGACGCAAAGGCCTATGCCGGTCGCAAGAAGGAGGCCGAGCAATTGTTCCGCCGCTCCCTGGCGATCCGCGAAAAGAGCCTCGGTGCGAACCATGTCGATATCGCCGTCTCACTCGACAATCTCGTCACGTTGATTGGCGACGATGCGCGCTACGCGGAGGCGGAGGCCTTGGCGCGCCGGTCGCTTTCGTTACGCGAGGCAGCGCTTGGCAAGGTCCACCCGCTGGTTGCGAGCAGCCTCAACAATCTTGCTGTCATCATGGACAGCACCGGCAGGTCCCAGGATGCCGAGCCGCTCCTGAAGCGGGCGCTGGACATCCGCCTGAATACACTTGGCGAGGTGCACCCGGACGTCGCCAACAGCTTCAACAACCTCGGGGCGCATTACTTGGACGCCAGTGATTGGCAGCGGGCCTCTGATGCGTTTGCGCGCGCTTCCACGATATTGATCAACCGCAGCGATGGCGAAGCCAATGCGGCGCAAACCACCGCCGATCTGAAATTCCATGACAACACAAATCCATTCCCCGGCATGATCGTTGCCGCCTACCAGCTCGCGGGCGCGGCTGATGGCGACAAGGCGACGACGTTGCGATCTCGGGCCTTCGAGACCGCGCAGTGGATCGGGGACGAACAGGCGGCAAAGGCCGTCAGCGGAATGTCGGCGCGGATCGCGGCGGGCAGCGGAGATCTGTCGGCTCGGGTTCGCCTGCGACAGGACCTGAGCGAGCAGGCGCTAGCGACGGATAGACTATTGATCTCGGCCATTTCACAGCCGAATGCAGCGCGCAATCAGGAGACGGAGCAGGCGATCCGTGGCCAGGCGACGCGCATTGCAAGCCAGATCGAAGCGCTCGATCGCGAGATAACGGCTCAATATCCGGGATACGCGGCGCTCGTGGCCCGGACATCGATTTCTCTTGAAGAGGTTCGAAAAGCGCTGGGCCCGAAGGAGGCGCTGCTGCTGTTCACTACGACGTCGCGCTTTACCTTCGTGTGGACAGTCACGGCGTCCGATGTCCGTTGGCACGCCGCACCGATCGGCGCGAAGCAGGTGGCGGAGACGGTCAGCATTTTGCGCTGTGGCGTTGATTACGAAGCGTGGATGGATGCGAGCCGCGCCTGCGCCGAAAAGCTCGGAATGGATCGCCCGCCGAGCGATCAATTGCCGTACGATCTGGACCGGGCGTTCGGGCTTTACCAGGCGCTGCTTCAGCCGGTTGAGAAGGACATTGAAGGCAAGGAGCTCATTCTCGTTCCATCGGGCCCCCTGGCGACGCTGCCCTTCCAACTCCTGCTGACGGACAAGCCTGCATCTGACGGCGCTCGGCGGGATCTCGCCAAGCAGCCCTGGCTGGTTAAACGGTTTGCGACGACCGTCTTGCCGTCGGTCTCGAGCCTGAAAGCGCTGCGCCAGGTCGCGCAACGGAGCAAGGCGTCCAAGCCGTTCATAGGTTTTGGCAATCCGCTGTTGAATGGAGACGGTCAGAGCGACTGGGTTGTCGACCGCGTCAAGCAGGCGCGGCTTCATCAGACTTGCGCAGAAGGCGCGGAGCCACGAACAAGCCTGGTAGTTCAAAGAGGGCACCGGTCGGCCGTCGTCCTTTCCGGCGGCACGGCGGACATCGAACAACTCAGGCATCTCGTGCCGCTGCCCGAAACCGCGCTCGAACTGTGCGCCGTGGCGAACAGCTTTGCGCCTGCGAAGGGCGAGGTTTACCTGGGCAATGAGGCGACCGAAGCAAAGGTGAAGTCGCTCAGCGAAAGCGGACGGCTGGAACAGTTTCGCATTCTTCACTTTGCAACGCACGCAGCGCTGGCCGGTCAGGTCCGCGGCTCGATCGAGCCGGGGCTGATCCTGACGCCGCCCGCTGCCGCTACGCAGGCCGACGACGGCTATCTCACATCGTCGGAGATTTCCGCGCTCAAGCTCGACGCCGACTGGGTCGTGCTCTCAGCCTGCAACACGGCCGGCGGCGAAGCAGCGAACTCGGAAGCCTTTTCCGGTCTGGCGAGAGCGTTCATCTACGCAGGCACGCGTGCGCTCCTGGTCTCGCACTGGCCGGTCAATTCGGAGGCCGCCGTCGCCATCACGACGGGCGCAATCGGTGTTATGACGTCGCAGCCTAACACCGGCCGCGCCGAGGCGCTTCGCCGCTCGATTTCGGCACTGGTCGCCAAGGGGGGCGACAATGCTCATCCCAGCGTCTGGGCGCCCTTTGTGCTCGTCGGAAACGGTGCCTCATAGCGCGTCAATCCCCGGCCAGGAGGACGAGGCTCGGTTGGGAACACCGCGAATACGTCACAACCGCGGCCGACCGTGGGAACTTGGTCGCCTGATCTGCTTTGAGAAGGCGAGGTCGCACGGCTGTGTCGAAGGCCGCCTCACGGGTGGGGGACCATGATCGCGATCATCCGCGGATTTTCCTGGCGGGACGGGCTGTTCTCGGTCAAGTCCTTCGCCGCTGCCGTGCTGGCGCTGTACATCGCATTTCAATTGGACTTGTCACAACCGAGTTGGAGCATCACGACGGTCTACGTTGTGTCCCAGCCGCTGGCCGGGATGGTGCTCGCCAAATCGCTCTACCGGGTGCTCGGGACTGTGATCGGCGCGGTCGCGTCGCTGGTCCTGGTTGCGCTGTTCTCCAATGCGCCGGAGCTGTTCTGTCTGGCGCTGGCGCTCTGGATCGGTGCGGGCACGGCCGTTTCGATCTATCTGCGCGATGCACCGCAGGCCTATGTCGGCATGCTCTCCGGCTATTCGGCCGCCATCATCGGCCTTCCCGCGGCGCTCGCTCCGGAGACCGCCTTTGACTTTGCCGTGGCGCGCTGCCTGGAAATCATCCTCGGAATCGCCTGCGCGACGCTGGTCCACCACCTCGTGTTTCCGCAGCGCGCCGGCGCTGCCCTGGTCGATGCGCTGTCATCGACGCTGCCGACCATGGCCCGCTGGGCCGGAGACAGGCTGTCGGCAGACTCCGTCGAAGCCGAAATTCAGACGGACCGGCGCCGCATGATCGCTGCCGTCGTCGGCCTGGAGCAGTTGCGCGTCTTCGCCAACCTGGATACGCCGGCGGTCAGGGCGATGGACAGTCTGGTCCGCCTGTTCGAAGCCAAGCTGCTATCGCTGCTGTCGCATCTCGTTTCGGTTCATGACCGGATATTGCTGTTGCGGCAACGCGACCCGCAGCGGATCGAGCGGCTGCGACCGCTTCTGCAGATGACGAAGGCGCATATCGCCGCCTGGACCGGACCGGCGACGCCGGATGACTCGTGGCGGGAAGCAGGCGATGGGACGAGAATCCAGGCCGAGATCGACGCCGCACAGCCGTCGCGGCAGGAGCTTGAAAGCACACCGAACGCCTTCCTGGTCCGCAACATTCTGCTGCGGTTGCAGGACATCATCGATATCTGGCGCGATACGGTCTGGATCCGGACGCATATGGGCCTGGGAGTGCTGCCCCCAGAGCGCGAAGCCGCGCCATCCTTTCAGCCCTATCGCGAGCCGGCGCTCGCGCTGACCGGTGGCGTTGTCGCCGCGTTGACGATCGTCCTGGCCAGCCTGTTCTGGATCTATTCGGCGTGGCCCAATGGTGCCACCGCCGTCACCTTCGCCGGCATCATGTGCGCGATCATGGGCGCGCGTGACAACCCGGCCGCCGGCGCGCTGATGTTTTTTCGCATGACGGCCGTCGCCGCCGTCATCTCCGCGGCCTACCTGTTCGTGCTGTTGCCGAGGCTCGATACGTTTGCCGCGCTGGTGGTCGCGCTTGCGCCATTGTACCTCGTTTGCGGGCTGCTGCTGACGGTCCCTCAGGCCGTTCCGATGGTGATACCCTTGATCTTCGTCGCGGGCGGCCTGATCGGCATCTCCAACCAGATGACCTACGACTTCGAGGCGTTCGCCAACAACGCGCTGGGCTATTTGGTCGGCATCGGCTTCGGCGCGGTCTCGCTGGCGCTGTTCCGTCCGTTTGGACGAGAAGTGGCGGCCACCCGCATGATCCGTGGCTTGCTGCGTAATCTGGCCCGCGTTGCGACAACCGCAACGCCCGAGACCCGTACCGCGTATGAGAGCCGGACATTCGATCGCATCAATGCGCTGCTGGCACAGCTCGACCCCGAAACGCCACGCTACGGCCAATCCGTGCAAGGTGGCTTTGCCGCGCTACGCGTCGGGTTGAACATCCTTATCCTGCGACGGGAACTGCCGCACGTGCCCCCCGATGTGGCGCGTTCGATCGAGAGGGCATTGGCAGGATTATCCGGTGCGTTTCGGGCGTCCTTGTCCGGACGCGCTTCTGCGTCTGTCGCACCTCTGCTCGAGTCGGCGCGCAACCGCGCGCTCTCGGCCGAGGGCGATCTGTTGATCGTTGCCGATGCGCTCTATGGGATCCAGACCACCCTCGAGCAGCATGGGGGCTTCTTCTTTGGCGATCGGCGCCTTTCGTCCCGGCCGGTGAGCGAGGCGGCAACCGCATGATCAAGGAGATCAATCTGGGCGGCGTCTACGTCTCCCCGTTTCTTGCCTATATGGGGGCTGCCGCGGTCATCTGGGTGCTGATGCGGCTCGTATTCGACCGGATTGGCCTTTATCGTGTCGTCTGGCATCCGGCGCTGTTCAATACGGCGCTCTACCTCATTCTGCTCACATTGGTCGTCGGCGTGAGCATGTGAGATATTGGTGAGCTGTTGCCATGCCGAGTCTCGGGCGCTTTGCGCAATACGCGGTGACGATCGCGACCGTCGCGGTGGCGATCGCTGCAGGGTGGTGGTTGTGGCGGCTGTACGAGGAGACGCCGTGGACGCGCGATGGTCGGGTGCGGGCCAACGTCGTCAACGTCGCTCCCGATGTCGCGGGTGCGGTGATCGACCTGCGCGTCAAGGACAACCAGCAGGTCAAGGTCGGAGATATTCTCTTCGTCGTCGATCCGGCGCGCTATCAGCTCGCGCTCGAGGAGGCGGAGGCCACAGCCGCGGGAGCCAAGGCGACGCTCGACGAACGGCAGGAGGAACAAGATCGCCGCGAGAAGCTCAGTGTCGATGCGATCTCGGCCGAAGCCCTCAATCAGGCACGAAGCGCCACGCTTGCGGCCCGTGCCGCTTACGACGAGGCGATGGCGCAGGTGGGCGTCGCCAAGCTCAATCTCGCGCGAACCAATGTGCGCTCGCCCGTCAACGGCCACGTCACCAATCTGCTTCTCAACCGCGGCGACTACGTCACGGCGGGAAAGCCGGTCCTTGCCGTCGTCGACCAGGATTCCTTCTACGTCGCCGGCTATTTCGAGGAAACCAAGCTGCGCTACATCAACCTGGGAGATGCCGTTTCCGTCCGATTGCTCGGATTCGACGCTCCGCTGAAGGGACATGTCGAAAGCGTCGCTCGCGCGATCACGGATCGGGAAAATGTCATCGGCACGGATCTGATCGCCAACGTCAACCCGACATTCAGTTGGGTGCGTTTGGCGCAGCGGATTCCCGTCCGCATCGCCATCGACGACGTGCCGGACGGCGTCACCTTGAGTGCCGGAATGACCGCGACGCTGCAGGTCACTGGGCCGGGCCCTCAACCCGATGCGGCGGTTTCGGTTTCGAGCAAGTAAGGCCTAGTCGTCATCGAGGCCAGGTGATCGCCGCAGCATGAAATGACCGAACGCCGAGGCGATCGGCTTGGCCGGGTCATCCTGCCAGGCCCGCGCCTCGAACGCGACGACGCGCCGGCCCTGCTTGACGATGGAGACGTTGGCGTGGCTGTCGAGGGCGCGGCCGGAGCGCAGATAATTGATCGTCAGGCCGATCGGCTTCGGCGGCGCCGAAACGCCGAGCTCGCGCGTCACGCCCACGACCGCGGCGGTCTCCAGGAAGGCGCCGGTCATGCCGCCATGGATGGCGGGCAAGAGTGGATTGCCGATGATCTTCGGCGAGAAAGGCATCACCAGCGTGCCGTCGTCACCGAGGCGGATGCCGAGACACTGCGCGAACGGGCTGGCTGCGAACGGGCTCGTGGGATCATCCGGTGCTTCGAGCACAGGCAGCGCGGCATCATTGCGTAGCTTGTCGAACAGCATGTTGGTGCGGTTCGCGCCAATCATGAAGCAGGCGGTCGCGGTGGCCACCGGATCGTCTTCGGACTCCTGATAGGCGGTCGCGCGCACGAAGGCGATGGAGCGGGTGACGCGATAGCAGATCGAATGCGCGTTGATATCGAGGCCTGGGGTGGCGGGCTTCTGGTAATCGATGCGCAGATCGAGTGTGGCGATGGCGCGCGTGCCGTCCAGCGCGAGCTGCACGGCCATGCCGCAGCTCTCGTCGAGCATGGCGGTAACCACACCGCCATGCAGAACGCCGGTCTGCGTGTCGCCGACAAAGACCGGCCGATAGGGCAGGCGTGACCAGGCTTCGCCGGGCGCGGCGCGATCGAGCTGCAGGCCGCTGATCTGTCCGTAGGTGGAGCGGCGCCGTTTGATGGCCTCCGCCAGTTCGTCGAACGGTAGCGGCGTATTGAACGTCGATGTCTCGGACATGCCGACGTCTTAAACCACTGCGGCTCAGCTTGCGATCAGAATCGTAGGGTGGGCAAAGCCAACGGGTCGCGCGAACGCGCGCCCGATGACAGGCTCCGCGCGCCCACCATCTCTTGCACCGACCGTGGATGGTGGGCACGCTGCGCTTTGCCCACCCTACAGGATCTACGTGCCCGGCCTCGAGACTTCGGTTTCCTTGCTGGTGATGAATTCGAGCAGAACGGGGACGCCTTCCTTGGTCTTCTGGATGCCGCGCTTGATCGCCGGCACGATGTCCTCAGGCTTGGTCACCCGCTCGCCGTAACCGCCGAAGGCGCGCGCCATCGCGGCGTAGTCGCCGGAAATGTCGGTCGAGCGGTATTTCTCGGTCGAGATCGGCATCACCTTCAATTCGATCGCCATCGAGAAATTGTTGAGCAGGATCGACATGATCGGGATGCGCTCGCGCACCGCGGTCTCGAAATCCATGCCGGTGAAGCCGATGGCGGCATCGCCCCAGACGTTGATGCAGAGCTTGTCCGGCATCGCGAGCTTGGCGCCCATCGCGAGCCCGAGCCCGTAGCCGAGCTGCGTGGTCTTGCCCCAGCCGAGATAGGAGAGGGGCTCGACCGACTTCCAGAACGGCGAGAGCTGGTCGCGCGGGCTGCCGGCATCGTGGGTGATGATGGTGTTGCTGACATCGACGGTGTGCTGCAGGTCCCACAGCACGCGATAGGGATTGAGCGGCGCCTCGTTGTGGGTGAGCTTCGGCATCCATTTCGCGAGCCACTCGTCGTTGATGGCGGCGATTTCGGCGGCGACTGCGCTGGCATCGCGATCCGACGTGACGGTCTTGCCGATCTCGTCGAGCAGCGCATCGAGCACGAGCGCGGCGTCGCCGACCAGGCCGACCTTGGCCTCGACATCCTTGTTCAGATGATTGGGGTCGAGGGTCGAATGGATGATGGTCTTGCCCTTCGGCATCGCGATGCCGAAGCTCGTCTCCGTGAACGAGCAGCCGATGCCGAAGATCACGTCGGCATCAGTGAGGAATTTCGGCACCGCGCGCGGCACAGCTAACCCGCCCGAGCCGAGCGACAGCGGATGCGTCTCCGGAAATGACGATTTGCCGCCGAGGCTCGTGGTGACGGGAATGGCGAGGCGTTCGGCAAGGCGCTTCAGTTGCGGCCAGGCGCGGGCATAATGCACGCCCTGGCCGGCATAGATCACGGGACGCTTGGCGTTGATCAGGAGTTCGGCGGCTTCCTTCACATGCACGGGATCGGCGCCGTAGCGGGTGCGCAGCACCGGCGTGTAGTTCAAGGGCTCCGGCACCTCCTCGTTCCACATATCGGCGGGGATTTCGACGATGACCGGGCCGCCGCGACCGTTCTTCAATTTGGTGAAGGCGCGTCGGAAGATGTTGCAGACTTCGGAGGCGAGAATGATCGGCTCCGCCGATTTCGTAAACGCCTTCATCGCCTGGCTGGAATTGAAGTTCGGCTCGATGTTCGAGAGCCGGCGCGCATAGCCCATCGGCAGCACCAGCACGGGTACCGACTCGCCGAAGCATTGCGCCACACCGCCCATCGCATTCTCCGAGCCGGGGCCGTGCTGCATGCAGAACGCGCCGATGCTGCGGCCGGACGTGACGCGGGAGATCGCGTCCGCCATGTGCACGCCGATGCGCTCCTGCCGCACCATGATAGGGCGGATATCGGCGTTCGCGGCGTGCTCAATCAGATGATTGACGGGATAGCCGCAGAGAATCTCGATCCCCTCGCGCTTCATGATTTCCGCAATCGCCGTGCCGAGCTTCATGGCCGTGTCTCTCCCTTGGGTCGCGGCCGGTTCATCCGACCGCTTTGCAACAGAGGATCAGGATTTCGCGGGCGCGTAAAGCATGCGTCGTGCGCATCTCGGGGCTGCAGTTATGCGTTTCGCGATGCGGAGGGGCGCGATGCGCGAATGGCCGATCAAAAGTTTGTGCTGGCAGATCTGATCTGCGCGACGCGAATACGATTATTCGATGAGCCTCGAAGCGTAAGAGTGACGAAAACGTCACAGCGCCTCGCCAACAGCATCGACCTCACCGCGTTGTTATTCGCGCCGGAAGTTTTTGAATTAGGTAACGCCTCAAACATGCGTGTGCATGTTGAGGGACCAGGAGATTTGATCAGATGTTACGGGCGCGAACACTCATTCTCGGCACAGCCGCCGGCCTGATGGCCATAAGCGGCGCGCAAGCAGCCGATCTTCCAGTCAAGGCAAAGGCCGTTGAATATGTGAAGGTCTGCTCGCTATACGGCGCCGGCTTCTGGTACATCCCGGGCACCGACACCTGCATGAAGATCGGCGGCTATCTGCGCGTCGACACGACATTCAACGGCGGTCCGCAGGGCCAGCCGGCCTGGAACGGCGATCTCGGCCAGGACAACCGCTATCGCGACTACTTCGCGACCCGCGCGCGTATGGCGCTGACATTCGACACGCGCACCTCCACCGAGTACGGCACGGTTCGCACCTTCATGCAGGGCGACTTCCAGTTCTCCACGCTCGGCGGCAGCACCTTCAACCCGAACTCGATCAACGGCTCGCTCCCGGTTGCTGGCGCGCAGCTCCTCGACACGCCCGGCGGCGGCTATGTCGCAGTCGAGTATATCTTCATTCAGTTTGCCGGTTTCACGTTTGGTAAGTCTTCTTCGGCCTATGCGACGCCGTGGCAGGGCTTCCCAGGCAACAACTCGTCCTTCCTGATGGGCGGCCAGAACACCGACACCGGTGTCAACAACATCCAGTACACGGCGCAGTTCGGCAACGGCGTGTCCGCCAGCATCGGCCTCGACGATCCGGCGGTCTGGGACCGCACCACGATCTACAACCTTTCGCTGCCGCTGAACGCGACGCTGAATTCCGGCAACGCCTATGCGGGCGTTCGTTCGCCTGACGTCGTCGGCAATGTCCGCCTCGACCAGGCTTGGGGTCTGTTCCAGATTTCAGCCGCGGCGCATGAAGTGAGCGCGTCCTACAATACGCTCAACGCGGCTGGCGCTCCGGCGGGCGGCGTCGGTCTTCCGGGCGCGGCGCCGACCGCGGCATCCGAGCTTTCCGGGCATCCCGACGACTCCTGGGGTTACGCGACGATGGTCGGCGTGAACATCAAGAACGTCCCGACCGGCCCCGGCGACGACATCAAGTTCGATGCGAGCTACGCCAAGGGCGCGACCAAATACGTGATCGCGACATCGTCGGCCTCGCCGAGCTTTGCGATGTTCGGTGGCAGCGGCGCTTTCGGCGCGTATCAGAGCATCGGCTTCGGCGCGACCACTGACGCTGTGTACCTGCCGGTGGCAGCCGGCGGCGACGGATCGCTGCATCTGACCGAGGCCTTCGGCATCCGCGGTGCGTTGAACCACAACTGGGATCCCTACTGGTCGACCAGCTTCTACGGCAGCTATTCGGCGGTCCGGTATGACGGCACGGCCAAGGCGTTCATCTGCGCGAACTTCACGACGCCCGCCAAGGCGGTCAGCGCGAATTACGTCTGCAACCCCGACTTCAACGTGTCGCAACTCGGTGCCGTCACCCGCTGGACCCCGGTCAAGAACCTGACGTTCTCGGCTGAATTCCAGTGGTTCCACCTCGACCAGAAATTCCAGGGCACGGCCGTCCTTGGAGCTTCTGCCCCCAAGCCGGCTGCGACTTACGAGTTCAAGGACCAGGATACGTTCTTCCTGCAGCTTCGCGCCCAGCGCAACTTCTGATCGCCCTCGCCTTGCGCTTTGCGAGGAAACGGCGACGAAGCAATCCGGCGTCTTCCTCCGGATTGCTTCGCGCCACGTGTCAGCGGGTCAGCCGTCGTGGCGGCCCGCTGATTTGCTTGACGATCGAGGCGGACGATGGAGATCATCTCGCTTCGACGCGTCGATTGAACACCGCCGCCACCAGCCGTTGGAGATATCGGCGCATTTGGCGATCGTTCGCGGTTCGCAGCTCGCCCACCATGCGCGGCTCGTCGGTCTCCTCGTAGAGAACGCCGATGTAATTCCTGCGTGTTTCTCGCGTTTCTTGGGGCATGTGCTTCCTCCGCGGCAGTACCGACGCCAACTGTCCGAGGTGGCGCGCAACGTCTGGTAAATTTTCCGCACCGTATGAATACCGGCGCAATCCACGCATGGCCTTAATCAATCGTTCATCCTGTCCGTCAAGGCGGCATCAACCAGTCAGCTTTTAGGTTGCGGCCGAGACGCGAGGCGGGAGAAACCCGTGCGAGGTGTCGGCGGGGATTTTGATGCGCCAGTTGATTTCAAGTTTTTTCAGCGATGAGCGCGGGGCAACCGCGATCGAATATTGCCTCGTTGCCTGCAGCATCAGCATCGTGATCGTCGCCGCGGTCACCAGCCTTGGCGAAAACGTCAGGCTGCTTTTTGTGCGGGTTCGCGACGGCTTCCCGCAGTAATAGCATGCCCCGTGGCCGTCAGCCGGCCTCGTCTTCGTTGAGCGCCCGCAGCACCGCGATCCGCGCGAACATCAGCCAACCGCCGCCGCTCTCGGCGGCATGGATCAGATTCTCGACCGCGGTTTGCCAACGCTCGCGTTGCTGCACCGGCTCGGACAGCTTCATGATGTAGTCGGCGGCGTGCTGGAGCGTCACCAGCTTGCGGCCGCCGCGCAGGACGATCGGCTGCTCGAAAGGCGTCGACCACGGCATATCAGCTTGCCGCCTGCCGCGTCGTTATCATTGCATGAGACCGCCGGGCCGCTTCCCCGCCTATCCGGCCTTCTTGGCCCGGGTCGGCGCGCGCACGGGCTTTTCCGCCTTCTTCGGCTCTTCCTTGGCGGCACGCTTGCCGGCGCCGGTGCCGCTTCCGGCGATCGGCAACAGCATTTCGCGCTGGCCCTCGACCCGCTTCTTCGGCTTCTTGCCTTTTGCTTTAGTGGGGGCGGGCGCCTGCTGCTCATTGGCAAGGCTGCGCTTGAGCGCGTCCATCAGGTTGATGACGTTGCCGGTCGATTTCGGCGCGGGCTTCGCCACGGGCAGGCCGTTGCGTTTCTGGTTGATCAACTCTATCAGCGCGGATTCGTAGCGGTCGTCGAACTCCTCGGGGTCGAAGTCGGCCGACTTCTGCTCGACGATGTGCTTGGCGAGATCGAGCATGTCCTTGGTGATCTTCACGTCCTGTACGTCGTCGAAATATTCCTTCTCGTCACGGACCTCGTAGGGGTAGCGCAGCAGCGTCCCCATCAGGCCCTTGCCGAGCGGCTCCAGCGCGATGACATGCTCGCGGTTGGTCAGCACCACGCGGCCGATCGCGACTTTGTTCAGGCTGCGGATGGTCTCGCGGATCACCGCGAACGCGTCGTGGCCGACCTTGCCGTCCGGGATGAGGTAATAGGGGCGGATCAGATAGCGGCTATCGATATCGGCCTTCGGCACGAATTCATCGATCTCGATGGTACGGGTCGATTCCAGGGCGATGTCGTCGAGCTCGTCCTTGGTGATCTCGATGTAGGTGTCGGTATCGACCTTGTAGCCCTTCATGATGTCTTCGGCGGCAACTTCCTCGCCGGTCTCGGCATCGACCTTGGCGTATTTGATGCGATGCCCGGTCTTGCGATTGACCTGGTTGAAGGAGACCTTTTCGGTGTCTGACGTGGCCGGGTAGAGCGCGACCGGGCAGGTCACGAGCGACAGCCGCAGAAAACCCTTCCAGTTGGCGCGGGGGGCCATGGGGATACTCCGAAGACGCAACAGACGGGAGGCAGAAGATACCACCGCGGAACCGGGTTTCAAACATGGCCAAACGGTGAACCTGCCAATGACGGTTAACCGCTGATCGCCCGCATGGTTCTTGCGGATTTCTTGCGGGCCCCCATGCGACGCGTTGGCCTGTTCCGCTCGCCGCCAAATCCTCAGGAACATCGCTTCCGACCATGAGTTGCGCCTGGGGACGGGACATCCAGGCATTAGCCGGCAGTTGTAGGCAGTTAACTGCTAACTGAATGGAATGAGGTGGCGCATGGCAACGACACACCGAGATGGCCGGATTGTTGAAACCACGACCGAGGCGCGCCAGGCCGAAGCAGGACCCACCGTGGCCGCGCTGTTGTCGATTTCGACCGGGCTCGCGGTTCTGATCCTTGGCGTGATCTGGTTCGCATTCTTCCGCACCTAGGAGACGGCGCGCGACACGTGTCGCCCGCACAAGGTCTCTGGAACGTGGCGGTCGGGGAGCGTCACCAGTTTATCGAATTTGCGCCGTAGAAGTCGGATCTGAAGGTTCCCACCGCAGATCCGGCATGCTCTCCCCACCAGAAAAAGTTTCGCTTTTGAGGCGGGTGAAGGAGCACGGTTTCTCCGGCGCGTTCGTGGCCATAGCGCTGCTGGCCATGGCAGGCTGGGTCTATCTGCTGGGTTCGCTGTTCCTGAAATTGATGCTCTGGTGTTTCTCTTGAATGGCGGGCCGCATCCCTATGGCCGATCGCCGCGGGGTGCGACGGCCGCAACTTTACCGTTCCTTAACTAAGAAGGGGCGACTTTTGGGCGTTGCCCCGTAACGGTCCGGACCGGACGAACGCAGATGTTTCAGCTCTTCTTGCGATCCCGAGCGCAGAACTTCATCAAGGCCCGGCTGGGGATCGATGAGGGGTTTCGCGCGCGTTCGCCCGAGCGCGACGCCGAGACCGACCGGCTGCGCGTGGGATCCATCGTGGCCGCGATCGACAATGCGTTGCAGGCGGCGGAAAGCGAACAGAGCGGCCTGAGCCGCCGTGTCGACGATGTCCTGGCGCGCGCCGCCGTGACGCTCGGCAACGGCACCGACGAGTATCTGGAGCGCGAGCCGCTCGACAATTGTCACCACGACTTGTTCGACGCCGAGATCGCCAACGGGCAGCGCCGCCTGACGGAACTCGCTGCGGCGATCTCGCATTTCAAGTTCATGAAGGCCGCCGTGCTGAGCCGGTTTCCGGACTACAAGACGGCTGCTAGCAACTAGAGCGTTTTCGAGCGAAGTGGACGCCGGTTCGCGCGAAGAAAAACGCGTCAAAACAAGAATCTAGAGCTTCGGTTCTGATTTAATCAGAACCGAAGCTCTAGGGCAGGCACCCAAAAGCGGACAACCGCTCGCGTCCATCAAGCATAATTGGCCGGTCGGTTCCGCTGAAGCCTTCACAGCGACGCATTATCCGGCGATCATGGCGCTGCTGGGTGTTATGGCGCGAAGGATGGAAAAGCGGTGTCTGCAGACGATTTGCTGGTTACGGGTTGCGCGGGGTTCATCGGCCTTCATCTGACGCAACGATTGCTGGCGGCCGGCCAGCGCGTCATCGGCATCGACAATCTGAACGACTATTACGATCCGGCGCTCAAGCTCGCCCGCCTCGACCTCATCAAGGAGCATCCGAACTTCACTTTCCGGAAGCTCGATCTCGCCGACCGCGCCGGCATGAAGGCGCTGTTCGAGCAGTACCGTTTTCCGGTGGTGGTCCATCTGGCGGCGCAGGCGGGCGTCAGGTATTCGCTGCAGAATCCTCACGCCTATACCGACTCCAACCTGGAGGGCTTCATCAACATCCTGGAAGGCTGCCGGCATAATGGTTGCCGGCATCTCTTGTTCGCGTCGTCTTCCTCGGTCTACGGGGCCAACACCAAGCTACCGTTCTCCGTACGCGACAATGTCGATCATCCGATCAGCCTCTATGCCGCGACCAAGAAAGCGAATGAGCTGATCGCCCATTCCTACAGCCACCTCTACGGCATCCCGATGACCGGGCTTCGCTTCTTCACCGTGTATGGCCCCTGGTATCGGCCCGACATGGCGCTCTATCTCTTTGCGCGCGCGATCAGCGAGGGCAAGCCGATCAACCTGTTCAATAACGGCAACATGCGGCGCGATTTCACCTATGTCGACGACGTCGTCGAGGCGATGACGCGGCTCGTCGATCACGTGCCGCAGGGCGATCCGGACTGGTCGGGCGACGAGCCCAATCCGAGCTCGAGCACGGCGCCATGGCGCATCTACAATATCGGCAACAACAAGCCGGAAGAATTGATGCACGTGGTCACGCTGCTGGAGAAGGGGCTTGGCCGCGAGGCCCAGAAGGTGCTGCTGCCCATGCAGCCCGGCGACGTGCCCGCAACCTTTGCGGATGTCGACGACCTTGCGCGCGAGATCGGCTTTCGGCCGCATACAAGGATCGAGGATGGCGTCGAGAAGTTCATCGCCTGGTTCCGCGACTATCATCGCGTGTGACGGATAGCTTCGGTTTGCATTGCCGCCATCATAACGGCGTACCGTCAGCCGTCGTAAGATCGTCTCTGATCAATATCGAGGCAGCCGCCTGCACATGAAGTCAGGCGCCTGAACAATGTTTCAGCGCCGCAATCATGATGTCGTCACAACCGGGACATGAAAATATTGTCAGAACGAGATATATTGTCGGCAAGCATATTGGGCTGATGTCATGTTTCCCGCGTTGATTTTGCTTGCCACCTTTTCCGTCGGGTTTCTTCTGGGATATGCGTTGCGGGACCGGCGCTCGCGGAAACGTCGAGCGCATTATCTGCCGTATGCGCCTTATGGGATTCGAGGCTCTTCCGAGAAGCCTTCCGTCGCTGAAGCATCACCACGTGCGAAGACGCGTGATCGCGCTGACGCTTGATCCCGGATTGATGCCAACCCAGTCGAGCGGTTGAAAGGTGGTCCGTCGCCGGACTTATCGTGGTGCCGCTTCGTGACCGGGAGAGCTATTCTTCGGCACCCAAGCCGCGGAAGATAAGCGCGAGAACTCTCTTTGTCTGCGCTTTCCCGTCCGAGGTCGGTGAAATTCGCAATAGCAATCCCAAAAGCGTCAAGACATCTTCAGGCTCGGCGCCTGGACGTATGTCGCCCGAGCCTTCGCAGGCCTCCATCAACCGGCGAACCGCCTCCACCAGAGGTCGGTAGGTTTCCTGAAAGTCCTGATCCGATATTGCTGCCCGAAGCGTGTCAGCAACGCCATGCTTCACCTCACCAAACCGAACAAACCGATCGCACCACAATCGGAAAGCCTGCAGCGGAGGATGCTTTGTAAGCAGCTTCGGCGCGAGCTCCACAAGCGCACCAATTTCCTTGCGATAGACGCCCACCAGCAAGGCCTCGCGGGTCGGAAAGTGACGGTAGAGCGTGCCCGCGCCGACTCCAGCTATCTTCGCGATGGAGTTGAGGGACGTGCCCGGGTCAGCAGCAAACGCATCGCGCGCCACGTCCAGAATACGGTCACGGTTCGCCTGTGCGTCGGCGCGCAGTTTTGCCTCAAGGTCGGCCATCACACCTCTTGACTAAGCGGAGAACTCTCCGGTAATCCGTAAACCGGAGAGCTATCCACTTAGCTACCCGTCGAGGAGGTCGCGTGCAATACATAAAGCTTGGTCACTCAGGCCTTGAAGTTTCCCCCATCTGCATCGGCTGCATGGGCTTTGGAGACCCTTCCCGTGGCCATCCGGCCTGGTCGCTCGATGAGGAAGCCAGCCGCCCGCTGATCCGGCACGCGGTTGAAGCCGGGATCAACTTCTTCGACACTGCAAACTTGTATTCGAATGGAAATAGCGAGGAGATCCTGGGGAAAGCGCTGAAGGATTTCGTCAGGCGGGATAGTGTGGTCATCGCCACCAAGCTATCTGCGCCGACGCGTAATGGCCCCAACGCCATCGGCTTGTCACGCAAGGCGATCATGACCGAGGTCGACCATAGCCTGAGGCGGCTCGGCACCGACTATATCGATCTCTACCAGATCCATCGCCGCGATCAGACCACCCCGTGGGAAGAAACGCTTGAGGCGCTCCACGATCTCGTGAAGATCGGAAAAGTGCGCTATCTCGGCGCCTCCTCAATGATGGCATGGGAGTTCAGCAAGGCGTTGCATCTGCAGAGGGCAAACGGATGGACGCGGTTCGTGTCGATGCAGGACAATTATAACTTGCTCGTCCGCGAGGAAGAGCGCGAGATGCTGCCGCTCTGCGCCGACGAAGGCGTGCAGACAATCATCTATAGCCCGCTTGCGCGCGGCCGCTTGGCTCGACCGTGGGGCGCGATCAGTTCCCGTTCGGAAGCCGAACCCGCGGGCGCCGAGCAAAACGCGGCGACTGCGGAAAGCGATCGGAAAATCGTCGAGGCGGCGGCAGCAATTGCAGCGGAACGGGGCATCGGCCAAGCGCAGATCGCATTGGCCTGGCTGCGTCGCAATCCCGTCGTTGCGGCGCCAATCGTGGGTGCGCTCAAGGCCAAGCATATCGACGACGCGATCGCGGCGCTCTCGATAACCTTGACGGACGACGAGGCTGCCGAACTAGAGGCCCCTTACACCGCCCGTCGGGACCATCAGGGTGTGTCTAACCCGGCCGTCCTGGCCCGTAGTGCAGAGGCCGTAAGCGGGTTCAGGAAGTCCGTCCCTGACATCAAAGCCGAACCTCGGTGATCTCCGTACGGGAGCCTTGAGGCCGTCACCCTATCGAGAACGCCTTCTGCAGCCTCAAGGATTTTCGCCGTGTCGTCACCCGCTACGGCGAGCCCGCTGCCAATCTCTTCTCGGCTGCTGGCGATATCTGGGTTGGTCGCCGAAGCCGAACCTTTTGGTTGGCCCGTTAGTGCTTGACTATCTACCGACTAGAAGGTAGGTTGGCGTTATGAGTAATCCTTCAAGGACTGCCGACGACATCCTGGCTTGCGCGCGCTCTCTCATAATTGCCGGAGGGTACCATGGCTTCAGCTATGCGGACGTTGCGAACGTGGTGGGAATCCGGAAACCAAGCATCCACCATCATTTTCCGAGCAAGGTGGACCTCGTTCGCACGTTGGTTGCTCGTTATCGCGAAGAGGCTCGAGCAGGAATTGCCCATCTCGAACGGAATATCTCAGATCCGATCGAACTACTCCGCAGTTATACTGCGTACTGGGAAGCCTGCATCACTAACGCGAGCGCCCCCTTTTGCGTTTGCGCGCTGCTCGCGAGTGAGCTTCCTGTCTTGCCGGATGAGGTCGCAATCGAAGTCAGAGCGCATTTTCGCTGGTTGTCGAATTGGCTTGCCTCAGTGCTCGAGCGTGGCTCGCAGCAGGGACGCTTGCAACTCGTGACAACGCCGCACGTGGAGGCCGAAACGTTCATGGCAACTGTCCACGGCGCGATGTTGTCCGCACGAGCGTATGGCGATCCAAAGACGTTCGGGACGATTCTCAATCCATTGCTGGACCGACTTTCCGCGCGGCGTTGACGATGCAGGTCTACCTTTTCTGAGAAGCGATCGGACGGCGAGCGGCGCACCGTCTCGAGCTAAGGTAACCGGCATGAGGCCCCCACCTAGCCATCCTTCGGCTTGCGCGCGATACAGCCTGGCATGAGCGGATCGGTGGA